>JABSOQ010000007.1 GCA_013216195.1 Bdellovibrionales bacterium | reverse complement strand
CCGACTTCATAATTCTCAAGAAAGATCTGAGTGTCTCTGGCGATCGCATCTGCCATGACGGAAAACATGTCTATTTCAAAAGTGTGAAAGTTTGCGATGAGCACAATGAACTCATGGCAGAACACGGTATTGAAGCCGTTGCTTGCAACGACCAGCCCTTGGCACCTATGAAGGCCGTTGAGCAGATTCATCTCTCACCAGACAACAGGATGTTTCGCTTTTTCGCAGTCGACATTTATTACGAATCACGTATTCGCGGAGTATCTGAGACTTGCACCACAGAGGCAATTCGATCTGAGCACATTCTTGATGTATGTGATCCTGAAGTTCACCCGACACAGTTTCCTGAAACGATATGGAGGGATCGAAACGCGACTGCAGAAGAAACTGAGTTTCTTGAAAAACTCGTCGATAAGGGCTTCGGCGTTATCAATTCGCCAGCCGGCACGTTAACCAATTTGCTTTTTGCAGAACCTGTATTTTTTGATTTTCTACGTCGTGGTTCTTTTAGTTCGTTTTCAATTGGCTCACCCATGTGTAATAGCGAGTTTGCTGATTACTTTCAAAAAGCTGGCGGTGAGTTCACGGGCACCAGCAGAACCTTGATGGAGCTTATGGATCCATTCGTTCTCGAAGAGTACACGTCACCTCTCAAGGGCGAATCACTCTCGACAGACAATGTCATAAAGACAAGTGGCTCATCTGTGAGCTGTAACTATCAGGTCGACATTTGATTTTGAATTTGGGGATTTAGGGGAAACAATTTGGAAGTTCTAGCTGAAACAACAGACTTTTCTGAGATCAAAGAGATCGAGGCTCTGCCTGATCATCTCAGGCAAGTTATTCAGTCTTATATAGATGAGTCGAAGTACCTAAGTGTAAGTGGCTTCAGCAAAAAATGTGGGGTGAGCGAACCTACAATTCGAAGAATACTTACGGGCAAAATTAAGACCCTTCCTCAAGTTTCTACCGTTTTAGATATACTGAGTTATGTAAGTGGCGAAACATCAGGTAAAAAGTTAGTCGAAATGTACCCTGGCCCTATTGCCGAGTACTTAAAAGACCGTATTCCACAACTCGAGTCTGTCGCCCCGGTCTACAACCCAGCTCTCAACAAAGAGCTTGAAAACCAGGTAAAGTACATCATTTTCAAACTTGCGAGTAATGACTCTGGCGTTAAAGCAGAAAAGCTTCTTCAGCTCTATGGCAAGATGGGTGAGAAGTATCTTGAAGAGCTGGTAGGTAAAGGCTTTTTGACTGAAGAAGATGGAGTTTATCGCTCAGTGTTTGAGAATTTCTCAGCTGACTTGAATCAATTCGTTAACCACTTCAAAGCGACAGCTGACTTCTTAAAAGTGAGAGTGAACACTCTGCAAACAAAAGAAAACTTGAAACCGGTTCTTGCTAATTACTCTTGTGAGGTCTCAAAAGATCAGTACAAGAGAATCGAAAAGGTGCAAGCACAAGCCCTCAAAAAAATCCGTGAGATCATGACTGAAGAAGGTCATGAAGGCGAATTGCCCGTTTTCTTGCTGACGGCTTTTGATACTCTTGACCTCAATACAGCTTCAGAGCTGATTGAATCGTCTGAATCCTAGCAAAAAACTCTGACCATCAATGAACACAACTCGGCAGTGGAGTCGACCCATTCGTTTTTGTGGTCTTGTAAGCCAAAACTCGAGCCTCACAGGCCCCATTTTGCAGCAATCTGAAGTTGATAAAATGCAATAAAATCAGTGTCTTGGATTAAGATTCTATCTCTCAAAAAATGTAAGTTTTGAAATATTCTAGTTTCAGTAGACTTAATAGTAAGACAAGTGACAGAGAACGCTGCCTCCCTTGTCCCCTCGTAGGAGCGGCTGATTAGCTCCTGAGTCACCATGCAGATCCTGATCATCATGGCAGGCTCGAACCTTTGTAATTGGCTTTAAACCAGAACAAAAATACCTAGACCCTTATCCCTGGTTTCCCCACTTAATTCTGAGTGGGGTTTTTTTTGCCTTCAGGCACTCTAATTGCAGTTATAAAGGCCATTATGAAGGCTATCAATCGTTTGCAATTTCATATACTTACAGAGTTCTACCGATTCAACAAAATTGGGTTGATCGCTCTCACGTTGATTTTTGTCCTTCTGCTAGCAATGACGCCAGCGGCTCTAGCCCAGCAACCCGCTAGCTCAGGCGAAGTGGCCGAGATTAAACAAGCTATGCTCGACACTATGATTGAGTACACTTCTTTTTCACCAGCCGAAATCGCCGACTGGTATTCAGATACAATGTTGGCGGTGATGAAGCTTGATTCAGCACCTGACCTCTTCGTTGTCGTAAGCTGGAAGCTGCCCAATCACAACGCCGCAAACAGGGCTGAACAATTGGATATCGACACATTCAAAGTGCGGGTATTTACTCACACTAGCTCCGAAGGCCCGTATGAGAGAAGGGGTGAAAGCAGCTCTTCACGGCTTAGCCAAATCGGTGAAGCCCCAATAAATTATCACCGTTACGAGGGTGCTCACATAAACCCAAACTTACCGAGGGCAGTTGGTTCTTACTTCTACTCACTGATGAGGCCGACTCGAATCGAAGGCGCATCAGAGAGACAAAATCACTTGTTCAGTTTGCACAACAAAGAGTTCTTACCACACGCCCAGAAATTTAAAGATGGTCCTATATGGGAGTCTTTTGTCGACAAACACAACATGCGCTGCCGAGAAGAAGTGGGGCACCAGTTCTCATGGGATTTCTAATCTAAGCAATCTGATTCCTTGAGAGCCCACTCGGGTCTAGATGTCGACTTACAGCGATGACACCAAAACTGAAATTATCCACACTAGAAGTATGAAAAACTTGGTCGTATTCACAGTTCTGTTCTTAGCAACCGCTTGTGCCACTTCTCCTGGAGGGCGCAAACAACTCTTGCTTATGCCTAAGGGTCAAATGGACAGCATGGGCCAACAATCTTTTGCCCAGATGAAATCACAGCAGAGAACCATTCGCTCTGGACCCGTATTCAATTGGGTAACCTGCACTACGAATGAAATCTTAAGAGCAATTGGAGAAAACCCAAGCCGGTGGGAGGTTCAACTGTTTGCCGATGATTCCCCTAATGCATTCGCCTTACCTGGCAACAAGATGGGTGTGCACACAGGCAACACTCGACTAGCTGGCAGCACAGCAGAACTTGCGGCGGTAATTGGTCACGAAATCGCGCACGTCAAAGCCGAGCATGGCAATGAGAGAGTGTCGCAGAATCTTCTTGCACAAGGAGGCCTCGTTCTGGCAAACATAGCTTTTGGTCAGAGCGAGCAAACAGATCAATTGATTATGGCTGGGCTTGGTGTTGGTGTTCTTATGCCTTTCAGCAGAGCCCACGAAAAAGAAGCAGACTTGTTGGGCCTTGATTATCTAGTGCGGGCTGGCTAGGACCCGAATGGTTCGGTACGGCTGTGGAACAAAATGGCTTCACTTAGCGGCTCAACCCCAGAGTTTATGAGCACCCACCCAAACTCAAAATCACGAGCAGCTTATCTTGCCGATCGCATTCGCAAAATGAAGTATGCAGCAAACAACACAAGATGCCCCAAACCTTAATCGACGAGCGAGTAAACCCTGGTTGGCAACACTGACGAGCCATCTAGATAAATCAGTTTCAAGCGAGGCACTGAAAAGTCGTCAGAGTCTTTTCGTAGATAAAAGGCTCCTGGGGTTTGCTCACCTGTACTCCAAGGTACAGTGCTCACACCTTTCATCATACCGATGTAATCAGAAATAGAGACGGGGTTGCCTTGCTTGTCTACGATTAGGGTCTTTTCTTCATCGAGTGTGAACATCAGCTGGCCAGGGGTGTTGGCCACGTCTCCAAAGAGAATATTAAAGGTACCTGACAGGTCCACAAATTTACTGAGCACACCTTCAAAGTCTGTGATCAAATCAGCAGGTGCCCTCAAAAACAGTGGATAGTCTTTTAAGGGGACTCCAGCATGATACTCATGAGTGGCTGACCAGTCGATGCCTTGATACCAGAACTTAGTTGGGTCAGGCTTTGTGTTCATGAACTCAAATGGTGACATAACAGTCACCGAAGGAACTCTTCTCAAAGGTCTCACACGGTCAGCAATCTCAGCCTCAGTGAAGCCCTCTCTTCGCAGCCGAGCTCTGTGCTCGATGCGGTTTCTATTTTTATTGCTCATTCCCTTTAGATAATCTGCGACCGTACGACCTATTTTGCCATAGGTATCCACCCAATGAAAGTTCGGATCTTTGGTCAAGCGCCACTGCAGATCGGGAAAATGAGCGTAGTATGTGTGGTAGCCAACCCCGATGTCTTCAGCGGCCTCGAAATGTAGCTCTCTCATCAGATAGCCAACTTCGACCTGTAGGTCTTGTTCACTCATTGGTGCATGTGATTTCAAGTTCACATCACAGCGGGCAAAATAAGGGTGGGGGTCTGCCCAAGCTAATGAGGCAACCGTGGCCACGACTAATAGCAAAGCTATACTACTGAGTAATCTCTTCATAGATTTTCACCCTTCACCTAATTAGGCCCCAACCACTTCAACAAATAGGCCACTAGGTGAACATCAATAGATGAGTAAATTCTCAAGTGGCACAAGATCTGCTGTCTAGAAGATGGTGTCTACAGAATTTACGATCTAGTGGCTACAGATTTGAGGAAGGCCTTATAAGGTGTTTATGAGTATGAAAGTAATACTGAAATTTCTAAAGATAGTTAGACATGTTAGTTGCACAGCTGTCGCTATAATGGTGATCAGCCAGGGCTCGGCAATGGCCGAAGCACCAGAAGACTTTACAGCCCAAGTGCGAGGCTGGTCACAGGGCCTCTCAATCGAGCAACGAACGGCGATCTCTCATGAGCTTGTCTCTACGCTCGACCAGCAAGAACAGTTTGTAACTCTAGACGGGCTACCTAAGATGTTGAGATTGGCTGATTACTTTCTCGGCACGACTGACCCCTCATCGCCTAGCAATATCATGTTGGTGATAAACGCTTTCAGCGTAGACAAAGAGGACAGCGGTCAAATGGTTCAGTTTGTAATACCGAAGTTTATGACAGGCGAGGTTGATCACCTTGAGCCCGTAACGGTCAATTATTTTGAAGACGAAGAGTCAGCTACTGAATGATCTCACTGTCTGGGGCAAAGCCATCACAGCTGATTCAAAAGATTCAGCAACACGAATCAGCCCCCCAGACTCTGAGTGCTCTTTACTCGCCTGATGAAATTGAACAGCTCAAACAGTGGGCTGTGGCAAGCTATGAGAATTCTGATCATACCCAACAAAAGCTTTTAAAGAAGAACGGCAAGCCCCTGGGCAATATGGCCCACCCGCAGGGTGAGGTTAAAGAAGCCATAGAAAAGTTGCTGAGAGCCAAGCTGAAAGACAAGCTTGAAGAGCCTTACGGCCTCGCTTTTACTTTTCATCGCAACTACTTTCCGTATGGCACTCACACCGACTCAGGCTATGACCCCGATGAGTACATTTACAAACAAGGCATTATACCTCTCGAGGTTGACCCAGATGGGGCTGAAGTCTACACCGTCATCTTTCAACAGAAAGCCTATCATTCCGTTAGCTATCCCGGAAAAGTGGAAACGATCGCTTCATTGAAACCCGAAGAGCTCGAGCATATACACGGATTAGACAACAACAACGACCTATCTGACGAAGAGCTCTCTCGATATTTTCAAGGGCCCTCTGACCGAGAGCGCTTTAAAGGTTTTGAAATTGCCCTGCCGTTTCGATGGCAAAAAGGCAATATGGCTCTATGGGACCGGGCTCACCTCCATTGCTCATCTGACTTTAGTAATCACAGTATCAACGGCAAAATGGGTCTAATGTGGATCTCATGGCGCATCTAGCCCCCTATTCATAAATAATAACTATTACACCTATGCGTTTTTATAGGTTTCATTTATTGAAGCTTTCGCCTAAATAGTGACTTGAGGGTATTTCAAAGGGGGAAAGAAATGAAGTCACTCATCACTCTACTAGCTATTACATTCAGTTTGTTCGTCGGCCAGTTCGCAACAGCACAAGGCCTAGGGGTTAAGCTTCCCGAAGTGGTTCAGGTTCTGCATGACTCAAGCCAAGAAATTGATCTTGAGATTAAGGAGAGTACGTTTATTCCTAATATACTTGGCTACGCATGCCCACTTCCAGCGCTCAACTTAGAGAAGTGGCAAGTTTGGGGAACTCGCCTTCGACATAACCTTAACAACGGTTTTATGGTAACGGGTATTGGCCTGCCTATTCACGACCCAAATCACAGGTTCTGCACAGGCTGGCCGAGTGCTGAAGAGGTTTTTGGCCCAGAGTTTCAAGTTGGCAATACTATAAAGGTTCAAGTTCGCATCGTAAGAGAACTTGTTGAGTGGGTAGACCACAACGATGTCGTGCAGATGGGTTTAAGAGAGACCGTATCAACTATGCTCAACCTAACACCTCTGTCTACATCAGCAACTGTTTGGATTGGCGAAGCTCAAAACTAACTTTCGGATCTATTAGAAAATTGTTCTGGTTTGAGAATGCCTCACTGCAAAGTGGGGCGTTTTGCTGTTTACAGCCCGATGCCAGGGTAGCTTTCAACACTTTTCAAAGCCACCAGATCGTGATCCAATAGCCTATCTGGAGGGGTCATGCATTCGAGCTTCTACTTAAGTGTGTTTGCAATTTTGTATTTTTATCTGAGCTTTGAAGTGATCAAGCAACGAAGGGTAACACGCACGGCTTACGGCTATGGCAAAAATGTGATGGCGGGGCATGTTGGTGCACATAGTAATTTTGCTTCTTACACACCAATCTTTTTAATACTCTTGATCATGTCCGAGAACCAGTGGGCATTGCCGTTTTGGTCGGTTCACTTAATCGGTATTGCTTTCTTGATAGGTCGCTTGCTGCATTTTACTAGCTTAACCAAGCATGAACACCTAGATCCACCTAGCTTTAGGTTTCGTGTGGCCGGAATGGGTATAACCTTTACCTGTATGCTTTTGTTGGCTGTCTACATTTTGGTTCGCTACCTGCTGGCTTTGGCAATAGCCCAATAAGGGACCAAAGGTTTTCAAATTCGCTCACGAGCGACCAATATAGTTAGCAGTGACCCGCTGAATCCGGAAGCCCGTACCCCATTCAATAAAGCTCATGGCTCATGGCTCATGGCTCATGGCTCATGGCTCATGGCTCTACTTCGAGCCACTAGCTTTCGCAGTCAAGTCGACATCAGGGTTAGTTTTCAAATACTCAACAATCGCAGCTGTGTGATGACAGAGTATTTGCTTGATTCCGTCGCCTTCAAATTCAGGCATCCTTTTTTTCATATGCTCGAGCTTGCAGCTCGCACTCATAGTAGCCCAATGAATTAGAGAACCAAACAGCGACTTCATGGCCCAATCTATCGCCTCATCTGAAACCGTATCTGGCACAGTTATTTTGAGCACTCTCATTATATGCTCTGAACCAGGAGGCCCCATATTCTCACTCATCAAAGCCGCATACTCGCCCTCTGGCTCAGGCACACCATCTGTTAGCATCATCTTCATGGCAGTTCGTATTGCGGCTGGGTCTTCCATCAAATAGGCATAAGCCTGAACAATGACTTCTGAAATATCATCTGTTCTCTCGCTTATCTCTTTAATGCCTTCATCAAGCCAATTGTGTTTGTCGCCCACAGTAGCCCAGTAGAGGTTGCCCTTACTGCCAAAGTGGTAATTGATCGAGGCGACATTCACCCCCGACTTACTTGCGATATCACGAATAGACGTGCCATCGTAACCAAAGCGAGAGAAAAGCTCACTGGCTACAGCGACAATCTTTTCTTTAGTCTCTACTTTCTCTTCAGTGGTCACTTCACTCCCCCTAAAGACTGCGTACCATGAGAGCCACTAGAGCCGCTATTGAGCAGGTCCTTAGGCTTGCCAATGAGATTAGCAAATGCAGCAGCCATATCCTCTGTAATGGCATAGGCGCACGGCACCCAAAGTAGCGCCAGAACAGTACCACTCGTTAGGCCCCAAGCCATAGCAAGTGTCATCGGAATAATAAACTCATCTGCCCCACCAATACCGTATGCGGTAGGTAACAAACCGCTCACGGTGGTTAGAGAGGTCACAACAACTGCTCTAAGCCTCAAAGAGGCCGCTTCTTTTAGAATGCTCGTCAAATCTCGATCTGGGTTCTCGAGCCTCAGCTGCTCAATAAAGCTAATGAGAACAATACCCGAGTTCACAATAATTCCACCAAGGCCAATCACACCAATAAGCGCTAAGAAGCTAATCGGTCTCTGATGTACCCAAAACGCAATCGCCACACCAACTAGGCCCAACGGAATAGTTGTCAAAATGATCACTGGTCGGATGTAAGACTTAAACAAGAACACGAGCAATGCGAAAATACCTATTAGCGAAAGAACAAGAGCTTGCATAAGAGAAGCAAAAGATTCTTGAGTTCTTTCGCCCTCGCCTCCGAACTTGAGGCTCACGTCTTTGTACTGGTCTTTGATACCTTCAAAGGTTTTGCCAACAATCGCGTTGGCCTCGACAGACGTAATGATGTCATCATTGATGTTAGCCGTAACAGTCTTAGCTCGCTTGAAATCAAACCGCTTAATCTGTGGGTTCGCCTTCTTCTCACGAATTGTGGCAACCTCACTTAACGGAATCAAATTGCCTCTTCTGTCGGCGATTTTGATATTCTTTAGATCATCGAGGGTTTGCCTGCCACTTTCTTTGAAGCGAATGAAGTAATTGACATCTTTGTTGTCGATATTCACTTCTTCAAGAATTTCACCAGCAATGGCCATGCGAACAGCGAAGCCTACCGAGCGAAAATCGAGACCAAGGCGGCCAGCTTTTACTTGATCGAGCTCTACACTCTTCTCATCGGCACCAAAAACGTCATCAAGCTGGATATCAAAAACACCCTCTGTTTCACCAAGCTTTTTCATAATGATGTCAGTCACGACATCTAAGTTCTCGACATTGTTCGATCTGAAAACTGCAGTCACCGGGTCACCAATCGGCGGGCCGTTGATCGCTGCAGAGAAAGAAAGATCTTTCACTCCATCAATTTTGATAGTTCTCAATTGCTTAAGAACTTCGTTTGTGACCCGAGAGTTTTTCGCCTCTTCAGTCATGAAGATAAAAGCGATTCCAACATTCTCTCCCCGCTTAGATTTTGGATCACCAAAATCTTGCTCAGAGATACCAACTTTGCCCGCAATATGTAGGGCTTCATCACCTACATTATTTCGAAGCTCTTGAATAAGAACCCCTAGCATTTCATCTGTTTTCTCGATACGGGTGCCCTCAGGCATTTCTAGCCTGACAGTGTAGATTTCTGTTTGGCTGGCTGGAAACAAGATAAATTTGTTCACAAAGCCAATCATAAATATTGAACCACCGATAAGACCCAAGAACAGCACTGTTGCAATGTAACGACGATTTACCAGCCATTCGACAAAAGTGCCGAAGGGCTTTATGGCATTGATGGTGAACCAGTCTTCTGTTTGATTGGCCACCTCTTCCTTTGACTTTTGTTTTGCTATCAACAATCTGACTGGCAGCAAAAAGAAACTCTCACCCAAACTAAAAATAAGTGCGGCCGTTACTAGAATCGGGATGCCTCTAATGAACTGCCCGATCACACCTTGGGTCACTAACATTGGCAAAAATGCTGCGATAGTTGTAAAAGCTGTCGCAGTGATCGGTAACCATAAAGTGCTTATTGTTTTGATTGCGGCTTCTCTAGCCGCCATGCCCTGATCCATGAGGCGAGCTACGTTTTCTGAGATAACCACAGCGTTATCCACAAGCATACCTAACGAGATCACAAGGGCCAGAATGTTGATTGTGTTCAAAGTCATCTCAACAGAAGACATGTAGCCAAACACCGCCAGTACTGCCAACGGTAGAGACAACGAAGACATTAAGCCAATTCGACCTGGCAAAAACACCAACAGCAAAATTACGACAAGAATTAAACCCGCTTGACCATTTGATGTCAGAACATCAATTCGGTTTCCAACTCGCTTACCTTCATCGTTAAAAATCAAAAACTCAGCCTGGCCTTCGTACTTCTCTTCGAAGATTTTCAGAACATCTCTTACCTCACCTGCCAAAGTGATAATGTCAGCTCCGCCCTTTTTAGCAATAGTCACAATTGTTGCTGACGTTCCCTCATATCTGGCCAAGGTATCAGCATCTTCTTCACCGTCTTCAATTGTGGCGATATCGCCAAGAAGAACCTTTTCGCCTGAGAAGTTCGATCTTATCACCAGGTTCTCGAGATCTTCGACAGATTTCATCTTACCCTCAAGCTTCACTTTTTTGAGAGCACTGCCCGTCTCGAGGTTACCCCCTGGAATATTAATATTTTGTGTTCGAATCTTGCCTGCAACCTCTTCAATACTCACATGAAGGTCTTGCATCTTCTGTTTGTTGATCAAGATGTTGAACTGACGCTCTCTGTAGCCAGTGAGGTTAATGCTTGAAATCTTCTTATTGTCTTCTAACTCTTCAGACAATTCGTAAGCGATTTCATCTCGAGACCGGCCCTCGTTTGAGCCAATCACAGCAACCTCAATTACGGGGAACTCCTCTGACTTCACCTCGAAGAAGTTGGGCGGGTTAGGCAGATCAACTGGCAAGTTGGGCGTTCTGTCCACAGCCCTTTGCACATCTGCTACAACCTCTTTCACATCGTAGTTGTCAATATCAACCACGGTAACGATACGGCTCAATCCCTCTTGGCTGACAGACTTCACTTCTTTGAGACCCCTGACCCCGCGGATCTCATCTTCGATCGGTTTCGTTACTTTTGACTCCATGTCTTCAGCTGAGGCACCCGGGTAGTTGGTGGTTATCACCACACTGCCAATATCTACTGAAGGAAAGGTTTCAGAGTTGAGTCCTATTGCACCCATGCAACCATAGAGCATAAGCCCGAGCATCAGAACAATTGTAAACTTGTAGTTGTCGATAAAAAACTTAGCCATTGTCATTTGAGCGGCTCCTTATATCTCGTTCAGTGGGCAAGGGTGTGTGTTGAAGACCTTGAAATACTCATACAAGGCATGAATAACCTGCAGCTTAGTTGCGATTTCATTGAGCTGAGAGCTAAAAAGCTGATCTTGCTCGACAATCATTTCATTGATGCTAATTCGAGCCTGGCGATATTTTCTCTTTGTGGTACCAAGGCTCTGCTTGAGATTGATTACGTTTTGGTTCAAGGCCGATGCAGCCTCCTGCAAAAGAATCAAAGATTTTGAAACCTGCTTGTGAGTCTCTTCAACTTGCAGTTCAAGGTTTCTAATTTCACTCTTGAACCTAGCTTCAACCAATCTTTTCTGAGCAAGTTCAGCATCATGAATATCACCCTCTAAAGGAATACTCAGCTGAACACCCACCGAGTAGCCATCTTGAAAGTCTCCATCAAACTCAGGACCACTTGAGTTTGATGCTGCCTGCACTTCACTAATTTGGTAGGCCGAAGTCAGTTTGAGATCCCAGTCACCTGTTGTCTCAGCTTGTTTTCTCTGGCCCTCGAACTGTTTCTGAGTAAGGTTAATGACAGAATAGTACGAGGAGTAATCTGGGTTGCCTTTTTGATCTTTGGTAATCGATTGCACGCACGCCAACACACCCCTTACAGCATCATCAATACCATCAGGGCTGACAGCAAACTTTTTATCAACCAGAGCTGGAACCATTTTTTTCAATTGGTATTCAAGCTGCTCCTTTTCGTATTGAAAAAGATAGACACTCGATTGTCTTGAGAGAACCTGAGCGCGACTACGAGCCACATCACCCTTGTCTGCAGCACCAGCTCGAGACCTTTTGGTCGCATCTCGAAGTTGCTTATTTGCAGAGGTTACAAGCTGTTGAGAAAGATTGAGTGAAAGCTGATTCGCAACAAGCGACCAGTAGAGTTTTCGCACATCCATCATGAGGCCCTTGCGCCCAAGCTCTGCCTCGAGCTCTGCTTTTTCAGCTGCACTTTCTTTTTCTAAAAGAGCATTACGATCGATGCGGCCGAAGAAGTTTTTCAGTAGGTCAACTTCAAGGTTAACAGTGGCACCTGTTCTGGTAGCCGCATTAATCACATTGCCTGCATTAATCTGCGACTGAAACCCAGTGACGGCCACATTCATACCCACCGGCAATCTCTTATTCAGGCCAAGGCCTGCACGCCGCTCTGGTGAGAACACTGGAATAAAAGAGGCCAAGCCATCTTCGCGAGACTCAGCGTAGCTCCATTCACCATTCAAGCGAGATTCATATTGAGCATCGAGTCTCGATTTTTCGAGTTGAGCCAATTGATTTTGAGCCTCGATACCCTGAAGAACCGGTGAACTCGACAAAGCCATATCGAGCAAGGCCTTCTCATTGAGCTGAATTGCACCCGAGTTAGGCTGTAACTTCGTTGCCAATGAGGCCTGCGGACCAAGAACAAAAGACAAAATCAGCAGCACACGAAAACTGATCTTGAAGTAGAGGGGGGACGGTTGGCTCATGAATTCTCCTATTCAAACGTTTGTTTAAATTTAAACGAACGTTTAAATGAATTCAATAGGATTTTTAAACATTTGTTTAAATAACCATAAAGAATCGTAAATACAGGTATTTAGATTGGCTCAACCTAAGACTTGTTAGCGGAGCTGCTCAGGCCCACCCAGCGATAGACCCGTAATTATAGAGCGACACTCTTTCACAGCGTGAAAGCCATTTAGCATCGCATTCTCGCCTGAACCAGCGGTGACCATCATGATTCGCCCCAAACCGGTAACTGGGTCGGGCCTGGGGTCGGTTGTGAAATCTGGTATGCCGTGAGCCCTCTTCACTGCCTGCTCGATGTCTGTGCGCATGCGAATGATCTCTGCCCTAGCAGATATGTAGTTGGCTATAGTTTGATCTTGTAAGTCGACCTCAACAAATCGATCAAGCCCTTGAAAACCATTTGGGCCCCCAAAAGTTGAAGTACCGTTATTATCAAGGCCCACAATATCATCGACTAAGCCTGCAATTGTTCTGAGAGAAGGCCCGCCAAGTATCATCGAGGTCCCTAGCACGAGCTCATTCGTATAAGGGTTGATCTCAATTTTCAAAGGTATACCTGCGGGGTACATGACGCTTGGTAATGCCTCTGAGACGGGTTTCTGAAAGCTAATCGCTTTTACAAGCGAAGGGCGGCCCGTAAGTTTTGCTCCTTTAGCCAACTGGTCAGCCAATGGAAAGCTCGTGTACTCTTGCGCTCTCTCAGATACGTAGGCTTCAGCCAGTCTTTTCATTCTCTCTAGGTCTTCTCTCAAAACAAAGCCAATCGCAGGGGCACCTAGATAAACCCTCGTGAAGTTCGGAAGGTTCTCTTCGCTAATGGTGGCCTCGAGCTTATCAAGTGCGCCTGTTCTCATCTCTTCAGAACCTGTTTGATCATTGGCGACGACATACCTGTAATGAAAAGGCTCAGAAAACTCGACAGTCAGTTTACCGCCTTCAGCCAGGGTGACTCTTGCAGGGGCGGAGCCTGACATCTGGTAAGCGGGGTAATCTTCACCCTTCGTCGTTAGGTTGATAAACTCAACTCTCAGCTCGCCCTGTGCTGATGGCACCATCGTTACCATACGCCCAGGGTAGGGCCCGTCTTGAACAGGGTAAATCGTGCGCTCGCCCTCAACCTCACTAAACCTAACCTTTACCTCCATGGGCATCATGACCTGAGCCAGAGAAGAGAAGCCCAATACGAGCATCAATGAGCCTACAGCAAACGTAAGATTTCGCCACATAGCGAGTTCCTTTCAGGCAAACGGGTACAGTCGTAATTGATTGCAAAGTTGCATCCAGAAGCCGGCACCTACGCTCATAAGGGCACAGCCCCCTAGCTATCGGCTGTATCAATTTGAGACGAAATACAGACGCCCGATAGTGGATTGGCAAGGCGAGGCCTCAACTTTGCGCCCAGCTCAGATCGAACAGAGGGGCCCAAATTGAGCCTGGGTGCCGTTTTTGCGCACCGATTTGAGACTTAGACAGCAATAAAACGCATCTGAGTGCATCTAGGCGGGCCAGACCTTGGCCCTACCCTTGCTATATAGAAGGGTGTTGAACGTTGGTGTATTGTTCAGGTCTTGGTGTGGGGCACTTTCCCCTCCCCCCCTCGAAAGCTAGGAACCAGCCAGTTCCTTCTCGCTTCACACCAGGATCTGATTTTTTCTTTTCTAAAATCTACCTTTAAAACCAAATAGACCTAGTAACGAGATTCTGAGAATTAGCGTGTCGCTTTTGTAATTGGAAACAACTGAATGTTCAGCTGAAACACTCTGTCGCCTTTGGCCTGGTGTCGGTTCACTGAAAAGTTCTTACTCCATTTTTTACGAAGCTGTCTGAGCTCAAACTTCAATTGATCAAACTCATCTTCTGTCAAAGAAGCCGTCATGGCCCCAAACTCTCTGTCTTGGGGGCGATCTTGAAATAGTGACTCTAAACCTAAATAGATCAACTCGGCTTGAAGTTTTCTAATGAGCTCTACCGGTACGTTCTCACGGCCACTCATCACTTCGCGAGCCTTCTGAGCAGAGCCGTCTTCTGCAATTTGAACTTCACCACGCTCAACCAAACCATTGAGGCTTGTTTTGATCTCCTCTTCTGATGCCTTGTTTCGCATGATATTTCGCAAACTCTCAACATCAAACTTCACATTTTTCTGATCGGTCATCGCGTGAAGAACCCAAGTTACCCAACTCGGCACTTTCTCATAGTCAGTCGAGAGAAGTTGACCTTCTTTGATTTGCTTTTCTACGCGAATATCGGCCAAGACCTTCAGATGCTGGTTGCGCTCAGCAGGCGTTTTCGCTTGGCTGTACTTCACAAGCGCTGCAAATTCATTAGCCTCTGCTTTTGAGTGACCGAGAGCTTTCGAAAACTTGGTCATCATTTGCGCTGAGAGGTTACGGCGACCATCAATAATTAGCTTTAAGTAGTTTGGTGACTTAATATTCGCTGCAGCAGCAAAATCAGCATAAGCATAAGGTCGAACACTTTGAGACGTCTGAATTCGTTTGAAGTTGTAGAAGTCATGTAGGTAGCGTCGGTAGTCTGTGTAAGTGCTAAGCACAGGCTTTTTGTTTAGCTGATTTATGAGCAATGAGTTTTTACTTTGAGATAAATCCATTTCCCCGCCACCTGACTTGTTAGACTTTTGTCCGTAAAAGTCTTGGCAAAGATTTTCACACTGTGACACTACGACATCAAGAAATTTTGTAGTGAAAATCAAACTTTAACGCTCAACGTGCCCGTCAAATAGGCTGTAATCACATAGCAATTATCAATCGGCTTATTATGTTCTGTGTGTCTGCAATTCGACTTGCAACTGAATTCAGCATGGTCAATAAGCTCGTACTGAGCCAAGATTTTGAAAGGAGCTTAAATGCAAACTTCTAAAATTGTAGCTGGCGGAGTTTACCAGCATTACAAAGGGCCGAAATATAAAGTTATCGATACGGTCAGGCACAGTGAATCTCTTGAAGAATTAGTGCTGTATGAATGTCTTTATGAAAACGAACTTGGCAAACTCTGGGTTCGCCCACTCAAAATGTTTGGGGAGACCGTAGAGATTAATGGAGTAACAACTCCACGATTTAAGCTGGTAGAAGAATGATCGGCCGCCGGAAGTTGACCCTCTCTTTGAATCTGCAGCAGTAGGCAGTAGGCAGTAGGCAGTAGGCAGTAGGCAGTAGGCAGTAGGCAGTAGAATACAGCTCATTGTTTGGTAAAGCCCAATAAAAAAGAGCGCCCTCGGCGCTCTTTTTTACTTTCTAAATATAGAACCGAGAAACTTACATTCCTTTGAACTCTTCTGGAAACGGCACAGGGTACTCAGTTATCGCTCTCACTTCTCGGCCCTGAAATGGGTAAAATCGCATACCCTCTGGAGACAGATACCTTTTGCTAATACCTAAGAACTCAAGCTCTGTTGAGTAACCGTCTGTGAAATTAAGAAGAATACTCAGGTGACCTCTGCCATCATTACCTTCAAGCACCGCTTGTGAAATGGTCGACGCCATTGGGCTGGTCATACCACTGTGGGCACCGCGAGGCATGCTGTCGCCATAGAAGCGCAACTCGTGCCTGAAAACTTCGCTGGTCTCAGGTGTGTCACGCTTCAGCTGACCCCAAAACCTAAACCAATCACGAGCATCATCAAACAAGTGGGCAGCTGGGTTTGAACCATCAGAAAGTTCAAATAAGTCTGCTCGTGTGTAATCGTAATCGCTTTCGATACCTTCGATATGCACAAAGGCATAACCATTGGCAGCGGCAAAGCTTCTTGCTCGCGTTTCTTCCATGTGGGGAATTTTCACCTGTGCGTCTACTGGCGAGCATTGAGCCGGCACAGCGACCCGCTTTCGAATTCTGTAGCTATGTACAGTATTAGCCATGTAGCTCAAGAATCGCTTAGCTGCAGGGTACTGATCTGGAAACTGACCACAGTTCACTTGGGTGAATAGGTCATCATCCATTTGCAATTGAGCACCAATGTTTCTGTAGATAGCAATACCACGTTTGCAGATTTCATTGTGTTCACTGATTTGCTCGATCACAACGATAGAGGTGTCGCAGCTTCCGAGCTCAACGTCCATACATGTGACATAGGCTTGAAAACGGTACCCGCCGTCTTCTTCAGGGTTTGAGATCTGACGGAGTGTGATTCTGCGACCTTGAGCGCTCATAGTGCCCTCAAGCTCAACTCGATAAATGCGCTGGCCGTTTGCTAAAGCTTCACCTCCAAAAACACCGTCGGCTTGAATTTTTACTGCAACGACTACCTGATTCGAGCCAGCTTGAGGCTCAACGATCAACTCGCGAATGCTAGCACCCATATCCATAGGTTGGCCGCGGTAGCTACCCCAGCTGTTTGCTAGAGTTCGCAGAGTGTACATAATCAGATCATTACCAAAATCTGTGTAAACGAATTCAGAAACTCCAGTGTCTGGGTTCGGGTCGAAACCACCAGTTAAGATCGGATCCATACGGTCTTGTGGCTGAATGTGAACATAAGTAGGATCAGGCTCTATCACTCTAGAAATGCCGTAGTCTGTGTAAACTGTAGGGCTAAGGCTGTCGGTGTCGGCTATCAAGCCACCACCAGCTCCCTCGAGAGTCACATAAGCACCCGGCACTGTTGAGCGCCCAATAGTATCTCTGTAAACAGCGCTTGAGCCTGAATCTGTTATTAATGTTCGCTCTCCGCCACGAACGAGAGTGGTTTCTCGTTCAGTGCCATCTCTTGGGTCAAGTACGATTAAGCGGTCACCTTCAGGCTGTAGCTTACCGAAAGCACTTTCATCTAATTCGCTAGTGTCTCCGCCACCAGATGGTGGGCCAGCGGCTGCCCCGCTGGGGTTGGGGTCATTGCCTTTGTTTCGACCACGACTCTTTGTTTCTTCATTTGAACACGCCGTGAGCGCCAATGCGAAAAGCACTGGTAGAGCAACTGTCACTCGCAACATACGACCAAATTGGAACATGATGACTCCTCATTTTCGGCTAAGCTGTACTACGAGCAACTTGGGCGCTTAACCGTCCAACCGTGTAAAAAAGCAAGAGTGAGGCCACTGAGGGCAGGCCTGAAGTGGGCCTAGAATTGATTTGAAGACATCAGACCCCCATTTTTGTCACTTTCAGCTGATAGCTGCCGCTAGTAGGCAATGCCCAAATCAGACAGCAAGGCCTCTAGAGTGTCCTCAAAAGCCGGCTGCAGCAGTTGCTCTCCCCCATCGGCAGCTTCTTGAAGGATCTCTAAAGAGTCAGTAATCACCGGGGCAAACTCAAGCATAGGCTTAAAATGACGACTTACCACTCTCGCAATTAGAACCAGAAGAGCTCTCCTAGATGTCACCCTCGACCTAAAGAACCTATGAGCCTGCTGCTGTGTTAATTCAAACTTTCGAGTCTCGAAAGTCTTGCCCTTGGCATACTGAACGGTGGCGGTATAAAACTCACCTTCTTCTGATGCTTTTAATGTAATCGCCAGATCGTCGACCACCGCGACTACTTTGCCATCAAGCCTTGTCATATCGATCTCATAGAGCCTTGCAATTGACAACCGCTGTAAAGCCTTATCAACTTGTTCGAGGTTGTCTTCGACCGCCTCGGCAATTCTCATGGCCAGATCAAGTGTAACAGCAAAGCGCTCTTCCAAGGCATCGATAACTTTTCTAACAGGAACTCGGTCAAATTCGCTATCGAGAGTTTCAAAGTAGGCTTCAAACGCTTTAACTTGTTCAATAAGTGATCTCAACGAAATTAGGTAAGCATTGATTTCATCGAGGTGTAACTCGTCTTCATAGAAGTTCTTATCGTGGGTCAGATCATCGTTTTCAGATCGTAGCATACCAAAGAAAGTGGGTGCCCGAGCTAGATCATCGAGCAAGCTCTCGATGAGATGCTGAAGCTCGTGCCGAACCACCTCCCAAAGGCCCCCGTCTTTAAGAAGAAGCTCTGGTGATAAGTGCAAAACTCTATCTTCATGCACCAGTTGACCGAGGCTATTATCAAACAAGAACTTTGATTTAAATAAAACAGCATAACCGAAGGGCTCAAGCTGCGCGGCCAATTGACCCAATGGGTGACCATACTGATCGGGTACCACCCGAAGTGTAGTGAGACTGTCTTCTGCGAACTCTAAGATCAAACCCTCGCTTCGAGCGTACATGATGTACTTCGACAAGAAGGCTTCGAGCTGTTGCTCAAAAACTAAATCGTTAGTTTCAGATTGTGATAACGATTTCAGGTCTTGTAATTCTTGGTTCAAATCTAAGCTACGACCGGCACCTAACAGAAGCTCTGTACAAGTCGGTGGTACCATGACCGGGAATAGATCGTTTACAGATCTCGGTACGTTGTCGGCGAACGCAGGCAAACACAGCAACCAAACCAACAGACAAAAAATTCTTCCCCAGCCTGCCACAGTTATATACCAATCTCGTATCTAATCATACGTCTTAGGCTTTCCATGAAGCCTATGACATCTCCGTTTGGAAGGAAAAAACGTCTAGAGGTTGGATCGAGGTTTCTCTTAATACTGAAGAGGTCCAACTGATCTCTGTCGAGCAATTCACCCTCTGAGCTCCACGCTTTGTATACCGTAAGGGGCTCAGACGTTTCACTGAGCTCATTAACTTCGAAAATCATCTGATCAAAAAAGAAATCATTCAGCATTCCCATAAGTTGTGGAGTCGGTGGCAACTCTTGAACCCTGGTGTCTTCATCAATAGCGTATGATTGAGCGGTGTAGTCATTTGAGAATATCTCTAAGACCGTACCAGTGAACCCTCGCAACTCGTCTCGACTCTGACGATTCGGTAGCAGAGTTGAAGCAAAATCGCTATAGGCTTGAACAAGAGCTAATTGTGCCAACTCAAAATGGGCACCTAGCAAGTACTCATGTACCTTTACTTCGAACACCTGTTTATGAAAAATGTTAAGCGCCATATATCTAGCGCAAACCATTGCGAGCTTTGTCTGCTCAGTTTCCGTCAGAGAAAGCCAAATCTCTGGCTCCATCCCGAAGTTGTACAGAACCTCAGGCTGATTGCTAATCGCCTGCCTGAAGGCCTCGGCGTTTTCTAAAAATGCAGCTAGCTCGAAGGTTTCAGCAGAAAAACGCACTTGCTTCAAAACAGAGCTATCAGTCGAGCCCGAATCGACCTCGATCTCTTCTTCGGTAAAGCTGTCACCAATTGCTGCGAACAGAGCAGGAGCTACAACCATATAAAAGTCACGGTAGGCTTGCTGAGCCAAAGCTTTAAGCTCACGCACTCTAGCCATATTACCCTCACGGTATAAAACAAAGTAAAGGCTTTGAGTCCGGGGCTCATTAGCTATTTCAGTCAGAAACTCCTCTCTCTCCTGGAACCGAGCACGGATATTAACCAAAGAAAGGTGGTCATTTAAAATCTCGGCCTTCAAATCAGAGTGCGCGGGATCATGATGTATCATTGCAATCATCGGCAGAGTCTCTTTAACAAAAGGCATCGCCTCGGCCACAGGCCTTTGCCGCATCTCTTCGTAATACGGGTAATATTCGTGATCTGGGTCCAACAAAGCTGGTCTGACCCTCATAAACCTGTCAGCTGTTTTGAAAACCTCTGGGTACGTAAAGCCAATGTTTACACCAACAGAAAATATAGAAGCAGGCCAAAACGACTGCGTAGGTGTGACACCAAAAAGATAGCGCATAGGCTTTCTAGTAATTGGTAGATCTGCCACCAAGGCTTGTGCAAGCACACTTCTTGGGGCTTTTTTGTTCTCTCTAACAAAGAGCCGCCTAACTGGTGCTGAGAATCGCGAAGTCATAAACCGGGTAGTGGCAACTTTGGCTGCCGCACCTAAACCTAAGGTTATTGGAACAGATAGAGCCATCTCGAGGTAGAGGTCACCCTTAGCTGAACGAATCGCATCAACAAGATCAATTTCATCTTGGTTCTCAGGGTCAAGATACTGCCAGTATACCGAAGACCTTACGCGACTAGCACTTTGCCTAATTGAGGCGCTAGAGTTCAAAACAGTGAGTGCCGCACAAACGGGCCAAGCCCCGGTAACAAATGCGAGACCACATCCAACAATAGTGCCCGTGAGCCGCAAGTAGCCGTTGTTTCTGAGCCTTCTCTCTTCAGACCTAAAAAGAGCTGCTAAGTTTTGGCAATCGTCTTCTGAGTTCGCTCGTGACACCAAAATATCAGCCAGCAATGCTGTCGGGTAATTTACGAGGTTTCTTAGACGGAGCCTTTGACCCATTTGACGTTCTGCAATTCTTTTGTGAATCGACAAGGCTTCAACCAGGGCTTGAGAGTCATTGCTTTGATGGGATTTATAAAAACCTAGAAGCGGAAACCGCGTCATTGCTGAAACATACCGATCTTTTGCTAGATCTTGCAGAGCAGAGATACGCTCTCCGTACTGTCTCATTTGCCCTCTATCAAAACTATTCAAGAACTGCTGAAGGCCATCAAGACCGACTTCAAGGTATCCCAAAGGTCTCAAAACGTTTTCAATAAATAGGCTTTTTACGAGCTGAGCCTCTTCATCATTGAGAGGATCCATATATATGCGAGTGCCCCTTGCTCTCGCTTCTTTTGGCTGCCTAATATGTCTTGCCACAACCCAGTTGACCGAGGAGAACCCAGCACTAAGTAGCTCAAGGCCAGCGTGCCCCTGGGAGACGGCCAACATTGCACGGTATGACGTGAGTTCAGAAAACAAGCCAGCCCTCAGGGGCTCAAGACTCATTTGGCAATCAAGATCAGTCGAACTATTTCGAAGACAATTGATTCGATAATTCGCTGAAGCTTTTTTATGAAAGAAACGTAAACGCCCAACGAGTGACGTTTCTTGAAAAACATTGAGGCTCAGCTCATCGCGACGTGCATAAACTGCGTTCAGCTCAGACTCATTGAGAGATTCAATATAAGAAAGAGATCGCCGGTAATGCGACCTCTCGTGATTACCCACAAAATGCTGTGGGTCAGCACCGGCACACTGTTCAGGAAGGGCTTCAGCTGAGGTCGTAAAAAGGCTTGCGCCTAATAAAACCCCAACAAGAGCAAATCCAATGTGCCGGAACAAAGGCATATTATTTACTCTGCAACTTCCGCAGGACCAACCACACTTTGATAGATCTCTTGAACGCGGTTAGCCGCAGCTTCTGGAAAGTTGTAAACTGTGCGCAAAGACTCTTTCACAGCGTCCATGTTCTTACCGTGCTCTAGGCCATAAGACATTACCATTAGACCAGAAAGTGTATCGCAGAATGGGGCTACAACATCACTACCGTCTGTTCTCCAACCACGGATAGCCTCAAGAACCTGAACAGCACCAACCATTGTCTCCATACCCATCATTGCACCGGCACCGATACCTTGAAGGTTAAGATCGAAAGTCGCGCCCTTAGAACCAGCTTCGATCATTAGAATTCTGTTGGCCCATGTGTCGATAGCACTTTCGCCAGTACAACGAGAACCCAAAAGAATAACTGAAGCTGTGATACCAGCTCTTTCGACAGCTCTCGCTGCTTCTGTTTGAGTCTGATCGATACCAAACTGAGGGTCGATCTGAAACGTTAACGTGTTTGATTCTTGTGCGTTCGCAGCACTCACTGATAGCGCGCAAACAACCGCGGCTACTATTGTCATCCAACTTTTCATTCTTTTCTCCTTTTGTAGAACTTTAAAAATTGGTCAAATTAAAAAATCAATTTGCTTTACAAAACTCTGCATTCACCGATGGGTGGTTCACACTGCATGGCACATGACTTTGGTACTTGTCGTTGTCAAAAAATAAGTTGTAGTGAGTCACTTTATCTAAATACAGAGGTAAACAGCTCACGCCCAGATCATCATCAGCCAACTCTTCTTTAGCCATGTTGAAGTGATCTTGCGCTTGAAAGAAAGACTGCCATTCAGCTTCGGTCACATTCTCAACCACACCTTTTGGTGGCGCTTGATAATCTCTCTTGATCACAGATAGAGCTCTAGCATGCCCGCT
Source organism: Bdellovibrionales bacterium (assembly GCA_013216195.1). Classification (GTDB taxonomy): domain Bacteria; phylum Bdellovibrionota; class Bdellovibrionia; order Bdellovibrionales; family UBA1609; genus JABSOQ01. Next base: position 33,217 of record JABSOQ010000007.1, on the reverse strand, counting down.
GTACTTGCCAACTGCAAAGGCGTGCCGGCCCCTCAGCCTCAGGTTGTAGCGCGTGGCTGTTCTGTAGTGGAGTAGCTGGTCTTGCAAATCGTATATTGGTGTCTTCAAGCCATGATACTCTTCTTGATCAAAACCACGAATGAAGGCCAAGGTGTCCATCAGCAGGCCCCAGCCTCGGTCGAAGTAGCCAGATGTGACTTCGTTAGCAAAAACCTCATCTACCTTTTCTTCAAATTCTACAGGTCTTGCCTTGTTCTCACGGTCAACATCTGTCGTGAGATGGCGGCCTCTATAATAATCACTGAGCACTCCGCACATCATGCTCGATTCGTGCTCTTTTTTAACCTTATCAAGAGCAAGCATTCGGCCGCCCACAAGGGTCGGTACCAACTGCACTGTCGCCAAATCGACTAGCTCTTGCGTTAGCCGATAGACTAGTGGATCAGTCGGGTCGTTGATCTCTCTTATTCGCGCTTTGAGTCGCTCAACCTCTGCAAAGGCATTGTTGATTTTCATCTCGAACTGCTTTCGCTCGAGAGCGCTGATAGCGGTCAAGTTCAAGCCAATCGCAGCTGTAGTACCGGCTACGACGCCAACACCAAATCTGCCAAGCCATCGGCCTGCACGCGTAAAATTGCGTTTTACTAGAGTCGACCTACAGGCGTTTTCGGGCAGTGGGTCTAAGGTTTTGTCTGTAAACCAATCACCCATAATGCGCTCAGCAATCTTCTCGCCCAGCACGTATGGAGCCATTGCGAACGTGAAAGTAATTAAAATGTCTCTCGCCTCTTCGGCACCACTCGACATCTGATAGCCCAACAGCTGCTCATTTTCGAAAAGAAGATCATCTTCACCAGTGACGAGCATTGAAAATGAGAAGATAAAATTGGCAAACCCAGTAAGCCCATTTCGAAGAACTCCGTAGAGTTTGTCACCAACCCGCTGAGCTCGAGTTCGATCGCCGTTGAAGTACTCCATAGGCGAGGGGTAATCAGTGGTTGATCTGACAATCTCCACTTCTTTTTCGCCAGTGGTGGCAACAGCACCACCTACAGCTGCAGATCGCCCAGTGACAGTTACAGTTTGTGGGCGCCTTATAAGGGTTTTAACGTGCTTTACTATTTTTGTGATCTTGGTGCGGAAGTTACTAATTTTATAAGCTAAGGCCCCATAAAACAGAGCGCCCACACCGAGGGTAACAAAAGAGCTACCTAAGGCGCTTTGCTGAGCCTGCTCTCTAAAAAAGAACTCATACCAAACGCGGTTCGCAATATCGGCAACTTCAACCATTCTGTCAGATCGACAGATCTGAATGTTTTCAACATGAACGCTGCCATCTGCACCTGCTTCAGCGCAAACTCGGCCAGCCCCTACGTCTTCTAAAGCTGCCTTGTCATACTCGTCTACCAACACCCCAAAGAAATCATTGTAGGCGTCTTGTTTGTCAGCAAGAATCAAATGCCGAATGTAGCTGGTCATGTTTAGAGAAAAAATGATGTCGCAGGTATTATCTTGAGTATCTAACAGTGCGTTCGAATAGTTTTGAAAGAAGTTACGGTAGCCCTGCTCTGTTTCAATTATCGCCTGCTGAGGGCAATCAGTTCTTGTTAGCAAAGAGTGATAAACCCCAGCGAGCTGAGCATTCGCCAGGCTCGGTAGACACATTATAACAAGAACTATAAACCAAAACCTACTCGACACTGTTCAGCCTCCCAAACAGTCTAAATCGAAGATCTTGTCGAACACTCAAAGGTATTGAACCTCTAGGGCCCTGCTGACCCTGCACTCGCAAATGAAATCGCTGTCTCACTTTGTAGCCATAAATAAACATCAAGTAGCTCTCAGAAACCTCGAACTCAGGAAGAGGGCTCACCGACTTACGATTGACATTTTCAAGAGCACAAATCGACTCTCTCTCAACAAATCTAGGCGGGTCTTCGGCTGCTCCAAAAGTGCACATAGGGCCATAATCAACCGGCCGGTTGGCTTCATGTCTGGCACTGCAAAAGCGCTCAATTGATTCGCTAAAGCTGTCTGATAGAAGAAGCTCATTTAGCTTTTCAGCCTCGCAAGGCAAAATGTAGTTTTTGTCAGCTATGATTCCATCAATCACGTTTAACAAGCCCGAAGCGTTTCGCGAGGTCGCAGGATCGTCTTCAACCCGCTTTTCACTAGCCTCGTAGGCCTGTTGAATTTTCGCTTTCAATGACAGGAGCTCTTCTTCTGTGGCCACTATCAAAGACAACTTAGTGCTCGGGCCCAGATACACCAACACATAGTCTCGATCGAGATCTTTTTCATAGCCAATAGAACGTTTGTAGAGCTGTTCGACTATGGCTCCGCCGTAGAGTTTGTCGAATTGAGAAAGTGACTCTCGAGTCGATTCTTTGAACTTTTGCCAGGGGTTGTCGCTAGAGTCGTCTTCGATGACAAGAAGATCATCAGCCCTCGGCATTCTTAGATGTAAATCTTGCCCTGGAACAAAGGCTTCATCTGCGGCCGAAACCATTTGCATAGTGGTTTCAAGTTGGGTTCGCTTTGTAATTGCGGCCTGTAGCGACCGATAGAGATCTGAATCGCCGCAAGTTTCGGCGAAAGCAGTCACGCTAGTTAAGATGAGCATTGATACAATCAACGCCAACTGAAGTGCAAATGGCATCAGTCAACCTTCCTCGATAACCAGTTTCATACTTGAATCTGGGATTTTGCCAATTTGTTCAGGCAATTACCTGATATTTAAACCTTTTGATCGTGGCCTACATTTACAAGATTAATGCCACTACTGAGATAGGGCTTGTTGACCAATGACCCTGAAAAAAATGGCCTATCGCGCCTTTTGGTCACCCGAGCCGGAGAAGCCTGACAATTTTTGCCATCGACTGATAAGGCTTACACAAAGCAAAGGCTCTATCTTACCGTAATGACCTAGCGGAGCCTGGATTTCAATGTCCCCGCCTAACTGGTCTGGCCCTTGTATAGAGCTTTTGTGGGAGATTTTTTGAAAGGCTTTAAGTTGAAGTTTTGTTTCATCACCTTCGTAGTTCTGTTTTCTGGCCTCGCAGAGGCTGGTCAGCTGTTTTACAAAAGTGGTTTTGGCAATGTGAGCACCTGCGGCCAAGAACTCAGCGATTCTCGTGCGGCGAGCGTTGTCGGCGAATACTACGCCGGCGAAGGAACCGTCGAGTACGCTACCCTTGAAGAGGTACTCACTCAAGACGGAACAACTGAGAGAAGTGCAACCTGGGCCCACATCAGCGAAACCTTCAAACAAGCACTTATGAGTACTGATCAGCGCTCTAACCTTGTTCAAGCCCTTAGCTATCTTGTCTTAAAAGCCGACCTCTCTAAAATCAGAATATTTTTGCCTGAACCCAAGCTCAATGCCAAACCAGGCTCAGGCCTAGAGCCCGCCCTCGGAGCTACTGTATTTGACCTAGCCCAACCTGGCTTCGTTTTAAACAAGATCGACCCCGATAAAGGCGAGCTGCCTCAAGACGTTTTCGAAGAATTTTTGCAAATAGCCCGAGACAAGTCTTCTGGAGCTACCTCGAACAGCTTCGACATTCTGTTTAACCCAAAGCACATGACACATGACCTTTCGGACTTCAACCGCACGCTTTTTCACGAACTACTTCACGTGGCTGATTTGATGAGAATTGCTGACCGAATTGCATCGGGCTATCGCCCACCAGACCTTCTGCGGCCAACCTTAGAGGCTGGCGTTTGGGTCATTCCGTATCAATGGTTTCATTTTATGATTGAAACGAGAGCTTACTTACTTAATTTAAGGCAACTCGGGTTCGAACCCTTATCTGAAGATGAGCGAGCCGACAGGTTCTTAAACACCTTGGGTCGAGATCTTTTTAGGAACAGCCTACATCTGCCTGATAATGAGTCTCCACTTGTAGAATTTCGCGCGATTAATGTTCCAATGCTCTTCGAAATGAGGAGAGGTCTAAGGCCATTTGATCAATCTCTTCTAATAAATAGAGACCGGCTTCGAGAGCTCGATATCATTTATCAGGGCTGGTTTGAAAAGGTGGAAGCCGAATCGATTAGATAAAAAGCTCTTCCCACAAATTGACCTAAAGATCTGCGAAGCCCTCTTCGGAGGCAGACTCTTCAGTTTCGACTTCACCTTCGGCAGTGTCTTCTGTATCCACATCACCTTGAGCGGTATCACTCTCTTCGGCTTTCTCGACTTGAATGCCTTTGATGCATTTATCCCAATTGCCACCGTATGTGACAGAGACTTTTTTGCCTTTGTCCATGGCCTGCTGAAGAGTATCAAGGTTTGGGTTCTTGCCGGTGAAGTCAGATTGATTCGAGGCTGATTGAATACCATCATTGCAGATCTTAAGAGTTTTGAAGCCCTCACTGGTTTTCACTTTAATGACGTAGCGATTGGCACTTTCGTCATGAGCAAAAGTCTTAACCACGCCTTCGACCTTGTTTTGCTGCTGCTTACTCTGCTCCCATACGCTCAGCTTGTTCCAGACGCTTGAGTTGTCTTGAGCGATGGCAGTAATAGCCAAAGTGGCTATCGCGGCTAATGTTAACTTATCAATCATTCTCATTGTTTTCATCGGCATCTCTACTTAGCTTTTCGGCTCATTCCTAGGTCTAGATAAGAGCACCGTTCGTGCCAGAGCAGGCCACAACTGGCAAGAGGATTTGTAACTGATATTAGTCGCTTATCGTCTCGGGTCACTGATCTCAAATTGAGACATCAGAATTGGTGCCTATTTAGCCGAACACCTGAAAATCTTTTAGACAAGAAAAGAACCTAAGAGGTTCTAACTGTGATGGCGCCAGCTAGCCCTCAGCTGGCTTTTATGGGAGTAATCAGACCTGCCAAAAATGGAAACATCTCCTGCCAATTGGTAGATCTCTTTGTATCAAGCTCGTTTAGGTATTCAGTAAGCGCAAAAAGTAGTCTTGGGTTTTCAGGCTCATTGAGTATTTCAAGAAAAAGTTCTCTTTGCTCATTTATGCAAGCACGCCCACCAAAAAGTCTCTCGCACTCGGCAAGAGTCTGCAGCATCGGCTGCTCAGAAATCTCAACAGGTAAAACTGCTGGGTCGAGCCTTGCAGGGCTTTTACACCTTTTGAAGCTCCAATCAAATTGTCTTTTATGAAGCCATCGGTAAACTTGATCTGTTAAGACAGGTAGATGACTGACATTCAATGCTGTCAATGTCGTCGAAATTGAAACATCAATCTTTTCAGAAAGCGAGAGCACCTGCTGAAAGTTATTTTCGAATTGCGAGACTTCATGCCCAAAACGTATGTACTCGCTAGGCTCTCCCCAGGAGTCGATGCTACAGATCAACTGTAACCCAGCAACCACCTCTCTAAGCTTTCTGAGCCTACGCAAACCTGCCTGAAAGCTCTTTGACTCAATTTGAAGATTTGAAACTATTGTGACCTTGAGCTCAGGGTGAGGATTCTCAGTCAGGTACTCAACCAGATGCCAGACCTCGCTTTGCAAAAAAGGCTCACCACCCGAGATATGAAGTGATTTGAGGCTTTGCGAGTGCTTTTTCAACCACCGCCAAGTAAAGGCAAGGTGCCGCTGGTATTTTTCATCGCGCACATTTAGCGAATCTGTATCGAAGTTAACTAGCGAATTCTCAGGTGCGTACAAGCTGTTCTCTATCTGCCACGAGCTTGACCTCGAAGAACTACAGTAAACACACTTCATATTGCACTTGTTACGAAACATCAGCTTTAAGTTCTCAGGCTCTGCAGACAAAGAATCGAAATGGTGTTTATCGATATGGCTGCCTTTGTTAGGCCTCGCCACCGATTCATCAGACCTCTGCCTTTCGCTTTTTATGCCGAGTTGCTCTTGTCGCTGACACCCCTCACAACCTCTACCCAAAGCTGGCCAACAGCCGCTTAGCATTCTCAGCCTATCTCGCATAACCTCTGGGCTGTTGTGTGGGTCAACCAGCTCGTTGAGCTGAATTGGCTTCGCCAAACCACAAACCGAGGCGACACCATCCCAAACAGAGATCTTAATGTCTGTCCACTTTCTCGTGCAGGGTTGTTTAAGTTCGTTTTGCGTACTGGAGTGATTCTGTGATGAACGTGCAGCAAATGGCTTAATGTCTTTCACTACAACCATGTTAACTCAATGCAACCCGAAGGTGTAGAGCAGTCTATTAAAGATACGAAGTCAGGCTAAACGTTTAAGAAATCGAATTCGAACTGATTATGATTTAGCCAGTTTTTGCAGGCTTTGTACTCTGGGCAGTATTGTTCAACCAAAGACCAAAAACGTGCTGAATGATCATGATGTTGAAGATGAGCCAATTCATGAATCACTACATAATTCGCCACCCGAGCAGGTGCACAAACCAATCGCCAATTTAGAGAGATGTTACCCTGGCTCGAACAGCTACCCCATCTCGATTTTTGAGACCTAAAACTAAGCTTGTTTGGCTTGAGCCCCATTCTATTAGCGTTTTCTTCAACCATTTTGGTCAATAGTGTCGACCCCGATCTCTTGTAAAACGTGACCATGGCCTTTTGATACTCAGAGACCTGTGACAAGTCATAACCTCTGTGGCTTAGCGACAGCCTCATCTCACCACTTTGAAAATCAAATCTTGGTTTCGCTTTCGTTGTTTGCTTATGCCTGAGCCTCAATCGGTTACCCAAAAAAAGAAACTCCTCACCATCACAGAACGTCTTTTTAGGGTAACGTGCCTGATGCGTCTGTGCCTCTTTCAAACTCTTTTCGATCCAAGTCCGATTTTTGATCAAGAAACGCTCTACCTCTCGCATAGGGCAGGTTTTCGAGCAGCCGACACGTACACCGCCCACTCTGTCGACTCGAAGGGTGATCGTTTTTTGATAGGCCCTTCTCTTGACCTGAAGGTCAAGAGACTGCAACCAGGCTTTATGTTCATCGAGCCTAAGATTTGAAAATAGCGAAAACTGAAAACCCATGGTTGCTAGATTGCCCCATCACTAGGGCCTTTGGCAACATCGCCAGCTGAGTCAAGTGTCAACACTACCGGTATATTCTACCTGTCTGACTCGGTTTTCGATTTCAACTCACAAATTCAAGCAATTTGAGCTAAGGTCATAGTCGATGAGTTTAGATCAATCTTTTTACAAACTTACGCCTGACGTTGTTCTGGAGGGTATAGAGTCATGTGGCTACACCACCACTGGCGAGTATCTGCAGCTCAATTCTTATGAGAACCGAGTCTTCGATGTTTTTCTCGAAACGACTTCAAAAGACTACGACGCGCTCGGGGGCCATATCATCACCAAGTTTTACCGCCCCAATCGCTGGTCGCTTAAAGCCCTGCACGAAGAGCACTTTTTTGAACAAGAACTCAAACACCAAGGTATACCAGTTATTGCACCCATTGAAGTCGGCGGAAAGACTCTATCAAGCTACTCTGACCTTAATTTTTCGATATTTGAAAAGTGCTTTGGCAGAATGCCACAAGAGCTGACGCCAGAGCAGCTTAAGCAAGTCGGAGGGCTGCTTGCAAGATTGCACAATTGTGGCTCGCAAAATGAATTTCGAAGCCGGCCTGACCTCACACCTGAGGAGTTCGGCTGGCCAGCCCTCGACCGCATCGAAGCCGTTGCTGCGCCTGAGGTCTGGTCACGGTACGAGAAGGCCGCCGAAACCATCTTGTACTGGCTTGAAGACCACCTTGAGCCAGATGAATTTATTCGAATTCACGGAGACTGCCACCGAGGCAATCTTCTTCAGCTCGACACCGCTGAGGGCGATCGTGATTTTTTCTTTGTAGATTTTGATGACAGCGTAATGGGGCCCGAGGCCCAAGACTTTTGGATGCTGTTTAGCGGTGATCAAGAGATGGCTGATGAAGAGAAACAGGCTTTGTTAGCCGGGTACGATGAACTTCGCGAGATTCCGGAGTCACAGTTTGACTTGTTTCCGGGGCTAAGGGGCTTGAGAATCATTCACTACGCAGGCTGGATCGCAAAACGCTGGGCCGACCCAAGCTTTCCTAAGTTGTTTCCACAGTTTCACGACTATACCTATTGGGCTGAAGAGGTTGAGGCTCTCGAGAGAATCGCTTGGTCTCTGTAAGTTAGCGAGCTTCAGGTACATCCTCTGGCTCCATGATCTCCATACCACCAATACCACCATCGGTTCGGTACTGAGCTGGGGTATCTAGAGCGTCTGAAAGGTTCATTGGCCCCGCTGCAAAGTCACGAGCCTGCACTCCATTAATCTGTTCTCGCAAATTTGCAGCAACCGTAGTTGGCGGATCGGGCTCACCCAATGATAGCTCTCTTTCTGGGTTTACCGGAAAACTAAATTGAGACTGGATTGAGCGAGTCTGGCTGTAGAGGGTTCCATCGGCTCGCCTCATGACTACCAACAGCTCTGTTGCAGGCTCTCCCACTAACTCGACATGAAGTGCTCGCTCCCCATCGGGTATATCGATAAACTGAGACTGCATACGACTGTCAAAGTTCGAAGTTCGAACGACAATTCTTCCTTGCTCAGGCACTTCACCAGCACCCGCTCGACCTGGAAGCATCAACTCAACTTTTATGCCTCTGACATCACTAGGCCCGTATTGCATCATTTGATGATCGAGAGTTGTTTGACGAAATTGTTGGCCATCTATCTCTGCAATTCGAAAGTTCTGAGTTCGATCTGGAAAGCCATTGGTCCTGCGAATCACTTGCACACCATCGTAAGCTGGATTGTCGCCATTGGGATTCGCACGAGGCCTAAGAAACTTGACTTGATCTCGAGGTGGTTGAAAGTTTTCTGCAGTTAGCCCAATAGAGAAATCTGATTGCCATAAGGAGGCAGCTCCCTCTCTTCGGTAAAGCGTTTGAACTCGAAGGCTGTCGGCCTCGGGGCCATCACCCGTTCGATGGCGATACACAAGGCCAGTACCTCGGCCCGGAACCTGGCGCCCCTGATCGAACCTGACTACTGAGCGAATCGAGGGGTACTCCCCTCTCAAAGCCGTCTCAATGAAATCATCAAATGTTCTATTATCTCTAAGCCCAACAAGATAACGACCGATGATGCGACCAGGACCAGCAATAGCAAGATCAGCAAATGGCAAAGCCAGCAGCGCACAACAGATAGCAGCTAAGATGCTAGTTTTGTTTTGATGCTTTTTGTTGCTTGCCATAGCAAAGTCATCGGTATTTTCGAGCCATTTCTATAATTGAGACAGGCGCCAGTAATCAAATATTAGATTTTTTAAATTCTTCAAACACTGAATCATCAACAAACTGTCGATTTCAATTGCTGCTGTCTACTTCTCTACCGCAGAGATCTGTCATCTCTAATCTCGCCATTCTCAGCTGATAAGAAAGTTGCCCGAGCTAGAGGTAGGCAAGCTGGGCTCAAGCCCACCTTCGGTAAGGGGAATGTATGAAATTGAGACGCTCACTATCTGTATCAGTCGTATTGGCTACCTCACTAGCTGTTAGCCCCATCGCCTATGCGGGCGCTGGCGCTGCTTTAGGTCGGCTCATTGGAATCGCAGGTGATGCACCCTTCAGAACGTTCACCCGAGATATGCTTTATGGCTCAAATACGAACCGAAGGTTCATTGGTCGTATAACTGACACTCGACCGACAACGACGAGAAAAGCCGAGATTTCTATGCACGTAGAAAACGGTGCACCAAGAGGCTCAGGCCCGATTCGCGCTCAGGTGCTTGCTGGAGATCATACCGGCCCGATCAGACAACTCGATTTCTCATTGGGCGTACCCGAATCAGAATTCGCGAGCGGCCGAATGCAAGTGCAAAGAACTTTCGGAGCTAACCAATCAGACTCTGAAGCAGCCCTGGGAGCAGAGAGCTACCACGTCACCCTGGGGCAAGGTAACCGAACAGATATTGGCCACGTGTACACACTGAGAGAAATCAACGGAGGCTTCTACAGGCAAACCGTTGAAGATTTCAGAAGGCTTCCTTCGGAGTCAGGCACAACTTCTTACATGCAGGCCAATCTCCATTACAATCGAAGCGGTGGAGATCACAGCGTGCATGTTCACTATAGTAACTCAATTAACAATTCGTCTGTGAATGTTCCGATTCCTATTGAGAATGGTCAGATACCTATGCATGTGCAACTCGATGGCACCCCTGTGCAAGGTGTAACAGTTGTTTATCGCAATGCTGATGGCACATTCGAAACACAAAGTTGGCCAATTTCATCACCAGTAAATCGGGCGAACCCAGCAGACACAGAACTTGAAGTTGGTTTGGCCACTGACCCTGCGCCAGCAAGTAGAGAAATTGTTGAAGCCATCACTAGCGTTGAAGCACGAGCCTTTCCGCGGACACCACTGAACTTGACAGCTGGCTCTGGTGGAGGCGATGCCTCTTCGCTATCTGGCGGAATCGGCGGGGTTGATGAGGCTCTCGCTGTCGAAGCACGATAGAACAATCACTAAGCCAATCTCTGTTGATTGAGAAAATTCTGCACCTCTAATCGAACACAGAGGCGCACAGCCCGAGCTTCAATTTGAATGCTCTCTTTCGCCCTACAGACAGCCTCTTGACAGGCCGCGCTACGATGTTATGGTGCGCCCCTAGGCGTTTTGGTGTACAACCGTTGCGTTTATCTTGAGGCTGGGTCCCATACAATGTCGGACTTTGTGAATCCCGCCAGGTCCGGAAGGAAGCAACGGTAGCGAAGACCACATGTGCTATGGGGTGCCTGGCCACTTTTAAACCCAAGGAGCCTATCCTTTATGTCCTACCAGGTGATTGCCCGTAAGTGGCGACCCAAACATTTTGAGCAACTCGTAGGGCAGTCTCACGTCAGCCAAACGCTCCTCAATGCCATAAAAAATGACCGACTCCATCACGCTCTTTTGTTCACTGGCCCGCGTGGCACAGGTAAAACATCTTCAGCGCGTATTTTAGCCATGGCCTTGAGATGCCCCGATGATCCGACCGGCCAATCTCAAGAAGCGCAAGACATTGCAGCTGGCAGAAGCGTTGACGTAATTGAAATTGATGGAGCCTCTAACAACGGTGTTGATGCGATTCGCGATTTGCGTGAGACCGTCGGCTACATGCCGTCTTCTGGTCAACACAAGATCTACATCATCGACGAAGTTCATATGCTTTCGACGGCGGCGTTCAATGCTCTGTTAAAGACTCTTGAAGAGCCGCCTGACCATGTGGTTTTTGTAATGGCCACTACCGAGGTGCAAAAGATCCCGAATACAATTTTATCTCGTTGTCAGAGATTTGATTTTAGAAGGATCCCAGTTCGAATGATTACAGATCACCTTGAAACCATTTGCAAAGAAGATGGCGTCGAGGCGACTCGTGATGCTCTTTGGACCATAGCCAAAGAAGGCGACGGCTCGATGCGTGATTCGCAGAGCTTGTTAGATCAAGTTATTACTTTTAGTGATGGAGACATCACACTAGAGAAGACCTCTGAAATACTTGGGCTTACAAACCGCGCACTTTTAAACGAAGCCTTTGAGGCTATCGTTAAGCGAGACACCGATACCACTTTTGACATAGTCAGACGGCTTTTTGAATCAGGTGCCGACTCAAAGACCTTTGCCAGAGACTTTTTAGAGCAGATACGAAATGGTCTGTTCATCAAAACGGCTCCAAGCATTGAAAACGAAACTCTCGATATCTCTGATGGCGAGTCAGACCAGCTTAAAAACTTAACTTCACAAGTTAGTGAAGAAGACCTTCACATGCTGTTTGATATGATGCTGAAGGGTCTAAACGACCTTTCTTACTCTGCGGATGCTCGAATTGTTCTAGAGATGCTTTTACTTCGCATGGCTGCCGCTCCTCGTATTACACCTTTGAAGCATCTCAACCTGAGCGGACAACAGTCAGCACCAGTAGCCAGCGATGAAAAAAAAAAGACTTCACCGAGCGCACAGGCCACCACTAGTCAGACAGCAGCACCTAGCATCTCTAGTCGGGCATCTGTAGCACAACCAACTCAGCCAGTTGCTGAAGTAGCGAAGCCAAACCAGATCAACTCGAAGCCACAACAAGTTAACAACCAGAATTCGAGACAACACCAGCCTGCATCCAAACCTGAGACTGTTGTTCAAGCTCAGGTCAAAACACCGACTAATGAAGCTATAACACCAGCTGCTCAACCAATGCCTCGAGCACAAACCGCGGCATCGCCCCAGGCGGCAAGACCGACACAGGCCAAATCAATGCCAAGCCCAGAGCCGGCGACAGCACTAACAGCAAATTATCAAAGTGACCTTACACCGCAAGAAAATTGGTTTCAGCTGATTCAGGCCATTAAGAGAGACAACGGCCTTGTTGGTGCACAGCTTGAGAACGTTTACCTAGGCAAAAAAGACGAGAAAGATCTGCACATTGGTATTCCGAAGCCTCTTAAATTTATGTACGAGAAAATGACAAGCGATGCTTTTAGAGAAAAAGCATTGAACTTGATCAATACTCACTGGGGCGAGGGGCATTCAATTCAGGTTTTTATTGATGAAGGGCAAAGTGAGAAATCAAAACCGAAGATGACTCCTAAGAAAGCCTTAGAATTAAAACGCATGGAAAAACAAGAGGCCGACCTAAAGGCCACAAAAGAACAACCCCTTATGCAAGCTATCGAATCTGTATTCGAAGTTACTGTTCAATCTATTAAGGAGAAAAAGTCATGAAAGGACGCGGAAAAGGCGGCGCTGGCTTTGGCGGCGGTATGCAACAACTCATGAGACAGGCCAACCAGATGCAGGCCAAAATGAAGAAGGTCCAAGAAGAACTTGCTGAACGCACTTTTGAAGGCGGCTCAGGAGGAGGAGCTGTAAAGGTAACAGCTACTGGTGAGCAAAAGATCTCAGCTGTTGAAATCAGCCCTGATGTTTTTGAGTCTGGAGACAAAGAGATGCTCGAAGATCTCGTGATGACAGCGGCGAATGAGGCCCTGAATACGGCGAAAAAGACCTCAGATGACGAGATGTCAAAGATTACTGGTGGCTTCCCCATGCCAGGAATGTTCTAATTGGGCTGAACTCTCTGATAGGCTAGGCAAACGCAATGATTGGCAACTTACCTTCACTAGACAAACTGATTCACGAGTTTTCGAAACTACCAGGCATCGGACCAAAATCTGCTGCTAGGTTGGCTTACCACGTGCTGAAATCCTCTCAGGAGTTCGCCGACGATTTCTCATCAGCAATTACCGAAGTTAAAGAAAACATCTCTGTCTGTGAAAACTGCTTTTCTTACACCGAAGAAGAATCGATATGCCGGATTTGCTCTGATCCAAAGCGAACAGATGAGGCCATTTGCGTTGTTGAAAGCCCCTCAGATATTTCAAGCATAGAATCATCAGGCGTTTTTAGAGGCCGCTACCATGTCTTACACGGAGTGATTTCTCCGCTAGATGGCATCGGCCCGCAAGATCTCAAAATTGCCCCTTTACTTAGCAAGATCAAAGACTCACTCGCTACAGATGCTCCTGTAAAAGAAGTCATTTTGGCCCTTGATGCTGATTTAGAGGGTGACACGACCGTACTTTATCTTGCTAAGATCTTAGGTGAGATGGGTCTTCAGACATCGCGAATAGCACACGGAGTTCCCATCGGTGGAGATATTGATTACATTGATCATAGAACACTTGGGCGAGCCATCGAGAATAGGATTCAGATTTAATGTCTTTCATTAACTACAATGCCAAAGAAGTTCATTGCAAAGTTGTATATTGGGGCCCATCTCTAGGTGGTAAAACAACTAACCTCCAGTGGGTTTACCACAAGACCCATGCGCAAGATAAATCGGAACTCTTCGAATTGCCGACTGACGTAGAAAGAACTTTGTTTTTTGATTTCTTGCCGTTAGATGTTGGCAAAATTAGAGATTACACAACTCGCTTTCACTTGTATTCGGTGCCAGGCCAAGTTGTGTACGACGCCTCTCGGAAGCTGATTATGAAGGGCCTCGATGGAGTGGTCTTTGTCGCAGACTCTCAAGCTGAACGTATGGAGGAAAATCTCCAGTCATTAGAGAACTTAAAAGTGAGTCTCGAACAACACGGTTACGACATTAAAGAGATACCGCTTGTGTTTCAATACAACAAAAGAGACTTACCGAATGCCCTGCCAGTGGCCGAACTTCGAAAGAGTTTAAACCACTTTAATGCTCCTGATTTTGAGTCGACAGCTGCCGAAGGCACCGGAGTCATCGAGTCGCTCAACTCAGTCTCTAAGAGCATTATCAACGTTCTTAAGGGTGGAAACCTCTAGCTAGAAGGCTTAAGTGCCTGTAATCACTAATCAACTCAGTAAAAAGTTGACGCAATATGTTATTTGCGGTATCTCTATTCATCTTGGAAGGTCGAAAATGAGAATCATATTAAAGCTAATCGTTGCCACGATCGTGGCCATTGTATATCTGAACTCAGCCGCTGCTGATGAGAGCACTCAAATTTCGACTGATGGCCCACAGTTTATTGCCTCTGATAAGCTGCTTTATTTTGAAAAGGTCAATCGTTCGAGCTCTGAAATGGTTTTGGCAGAGCTCCTCGATTTAATTCAAGATGGCGAGCTTATTGAGTTTTATGAAAAATCTGGCTGGCTCAATGAGTATCTTGCTGGCGCGCCCAACGACAGAATTCTTGAGGACTATGCAGCCCCTATCAATGAGCAAGTTCTTTTGGGCAATCAGTTGTTTGCTATGATTGAGCTGGCAAATACCCTTCACTCACTGACACCTTACCTCGGGCCAGAGTGGGAGTACCAGTACTCTCAAGTCATGAACCGTATAGAACGCTTAAAAGCTGTTGGTAGATCTGCAAACTCATCAGACCTTACCCGAGCAGCTAGCCTGACTCGCATTTTGATTCAGCTTGATACCACGATCTCGGCAGACCAGCTCTCTTCGAACCTAATCGAACTGCTCACATCACAAGAATGCCAGGGCTCCAAGACTTGCTTAAACGCCGTTTACAACAACTATGATCCCGACCTGCCCGAAAACAGTCGGTCTGATCAGCGACAGAGCCATTTAAACGGTAGACTCAAGACGCGTTACCTAGCTATTTCATATGGATACACGGTGCTCGACTCTCTATTGCTATCTCTTGAAATAGAAGCTGCAATTAATAATGGGCTCTAGGCCCATTTTTGTGCTATACTATGCCTAAAGTATTGTTCCACCAGGCCATTGCATGTAGTTTGTGCTAGGCAAGGAAGGGGAGGCTATGAGCATTGAGCAAAGAATTCTCGATTTAAAGAAGAAACACTCGGCTGTTATATTGGCGCACTATTATGAAGATGGTGAAATCCAAGATATCGCTGACTTCGTTGGTGATAGCTTGGCTCTGGCTCAATTCGGCAAGGCATCTGACGCCAAGGTGATTTTGATGGCTGGCGTAGTCTTTATGGGTGAAACAGCTAAAATCTTATCTCCAGAAAAAACTGTTTTAGTACCTGATTTAAAAGCCGGCTGTAGCTTGGTTGATCACTCCCCTTATGAACAATATCTAGAGTGGAGACACAAACACCCAGATGCTATTTGTGTAAGTTACGTCAATAGCAGCGCAAAAGTGAAAAGCATCACAGATATTACCTGTACGTCTTCAAACGCAGAAAAAATCTTGGCTGCTATTCCCGAAGATAGACCTGTTCTATTTGGTCCAGACCGAAACCTTGGTAGTTATCTCGCAAAGAAATCAAGCCGCGACTTAATCTTGTGGCCGGGCGCCTGTGAAGTTCATGTTCTCTTTTCAGCACGCAAGCTTTTCGAACTGAAGACTGAGCATCCTGATGCCATAGTCTTAGCTCACCCCGAGTGCCTCGATGAAGTTCTTCAGTATGCAGACGTGATCGGTTCGACTTCAAAAATTTTGAATGAGGTCAAAACGAACCCCGCAAAGAAGTTCATTGTCGCAACTGAAGATGGCATCTTTCATCAAATGAGAAAAGAAAGACCAGATGCAGAACTTTTTCAAGCACCTGCAGAGGGCTCCTGCGCTTGCAACCAATGCCCGTACATGAAATTGAACACGCTAGAAAAGATCGAACAAGCTCTTGAAAGCCTAGCCCCTGCTCTTGATATTGAAGACGGCGTCGCCGAGAGCGCACAGCTTCCGCTTGAGAGAATGTTGAAGGTTACAAATGGCGAGAGTATCGATTGGCCAGCTTCATTTTCAGGACCTAATTGATTCTTTAGAGTTTGGCGTTGACGTTTAGGCTCAACCTGCGACTCCAGTAGCTGGCTACGGTAGTTCTGTAGCTAGCTTATCTTTGGCTTTGATTTAAAAACTTTAGCAAAAATAGCATGATTTTAATGATATTTTTGATCCCCTAAGTGCTTAAAAATACTGGTGTTTGTGGTTTTCATTTAACTTTGGTCTTGCTCCGCCGATAGGTTTTATGAAGAGAAAGTTGCAAGTTAAGAGAGGGGTCACTCAATGGGTGCCGAGAGAAGAATGGCTGAGAGAAAAGAAGTTGATGCGATCGTAGTATCGGACATAACGGCGCTAACAAGCTACAACGTGGTGGCAAGAACAGGGGCAATTATTGATGCCTCAACTAGGGGCTTCTTGTTACATATCCAAAGAGAAGACCTGATACCACCTGAGTTGAGGTCAAATTTGTCTCTTGAAGACCTGGTGGGTCAGCAGTTGGTTCTATTTCTTCCACAGATGAATCTTGATTTAGATGGCACTGTTACTAGAGCCATTCACAAGGGTAAAGGGCTATTTCAAATTGCAGTCGACTTCTCTGATGAAGTTCCTGAGTACTGGAGAGAGTGTCTGATAGATTTGCTACCTGCTCCTGGGGAAATGGAAGAGTAACCTATTTAGGTATTTGAGATCGCAAGTCTTAGAGTTTTGAAAGCAACCTCATCCAGGTTGCTTTTTTTATAACGGAAAGAAGTTTGGCAAACCTTGCTCATCGGCTAATACCACCGAGTAATGGTTTGGCAGAAACCAAGCAATTGCCTCTAAAATCGCATTTCGCTCGTGTTCAGGTGGCGTCCCTAGAGAGTCTAGCGAAAACACCAAATCGTAGTTCTCTTTATCTTTGCTAATCACCAATATTTTAATGTCGTCGACGCCTTGGCTGCTAAAGAACTCTCTCAGAATCTCTCGCACATAAATCGGAAGATACTGCTCAGTTGGTGGCCCGGCGATCACCTTGTCACCTTTTTCAAAAACGATCTTGTCTCCTTCAGGAGCTGCACTAGCTTCAAAAAACTGACCGTACTCTTTGAACCCCCAAATCATCCCGTAAGGAAAAACATAATCAGGCATATCTTTATGAGCATTAATGACCAGACCAATACCACGATTCGAAAGCCAATCGGCAATTCTCAAGAATGGCTCATCAGCAGTCGGAGACACGCGAGCAAACAGGTAGGGCCATCCATCAGGGCCCTGCTGGGCTTCTTTGTTTTCAAGCGCAAGAGTGCCATCAATAAGGGCCTGTAGAAAAGCTCGCTCCCACTCAAGGTCTCTGAGTGACTCGGGCTGACTACACAAATTTGTAAGATTCAAATATCTAGCCATCTGTTCAAGCTCCAAGAAAGTCAGGTCATGCGCGTCATCAGGTGATATCAGGGGCTCTCAATGATTACAACCGTAAGACTTGCAACGGCATGTGTACTCACCTTTATTTGAACCTCACCAAGCAAAAGACCTTCAATTGCAAAGAAACTAGCTGTGGGTGACTCTCATAGCCTTCCATTTGCCGCCTAAAAAGCGCAGCAAATAAATAGTATCTTGCACGATCACAAAGGCTGTCGTCCCCATCCAACCCCAGAACAGGCCGTCGGGCATGTCTCTTACCCACCAAGCTGGAAACACCATCAGTGGCCAGGGCACAATCAATGCGACCAGAAAAACAAAACGGGTATCACCAGCTCCTTTGAGAGCAAAACCAATTACATAATTGAGTGTATCGAACAGGCAAAAAACTGCCACAAACACCAATATCATAGGAACAAGTGCCGCTGTCTCAGCCCAAGCCTGGGGGTTGTCTGTGTTTTCAAACCAACTCAAATAGAACTCTGGCACCAACACAAAGCTAGTACTCATCACAAGTATGTAGATCATTGCCATTTGAAATCCCGCCCAAGTGTCACGCTCTGCCCTTTGCGGATTGTTGTGCCCCAGATGATCGCCAACTAGTGCCGAAACGGCCTGGCCGATCCCAATAGAGGGAAGAGCCGCCAACAAAAATATGGTCACAGCTATACTACTGGCCGACAACGCCGCATCGCCATTTGGCAGCTGCCCAACGAAAACTAGAAATACAGCAAAAGACAAGCCTTCTAGGGCCCATTGCAAGCCACTCGGCACACCGTACTTCAAATACCGAAGAAAAAATTCTGTGTTCCAGCCCCAACCATCTGAGAGATTCCACATATCGCTTCTTGGTCTCATGAACAGGTAGACCAAACCAAATACTGCACCACAAGTTGTCGCCAAGGCTGTAGCGTAGCCAGCCCCTTCTACGCCAAGGGCAGGGAAACCCCAGTTTCCAAAAATGAGTAGGTAGTCAAACAAAACATTAAAGACCAACCCGACACCGTTAATGGCCATTATGATTCGAGTGCGCCCAAGACCAGTAAACAAACCACTCACTGCGGCCACCACTGCTGTAGGCAGTGCCGAAAAACAAACTCCCGAAAAGTACTCAACCTCGAGAGCTCTCATATTTTCACTGTGACCAAGAAATGAAAATAGCCAATCACTCATCGGTATCATGAATAAGAACAGCAACCCTCCAATAACACTGACGTAGAGTGACTTCCAAAATGACGGTCCAATTTGTTCAGGGTGCCCGGAGCCTTTGTACTGAGCTACGAAGGTGGTGACATAGGCAGCCATTTGCTGAAGCAAAGCCATTGGAGTCCAGAACAAACTCATAACTGCAACAGAAGCCCCGAGAGCGGCCGTCGAGTACTGCCCCAGGAAAATGCGATCTATTGTCATTTGCAAGTTCCAGAAACTGTTGGCAACGATTAAGGGCCAAGCCAACTGAAACACAGGCCCCCATCTTAAAATCTGCTGTTTGAGCTTCATCATTCCTTGGGCTTATCACTTCCCTTCACAGACTGCCATCAAATTTACCAAACACTGAACTTACAGATAGCTTTAAACAAGATTTACTCCTACTGGCATGGAAATCGCTGCAGCTCTTCGGCTTTCTGAGAATTACTTTTACTTTGAGAGAATTAATTTTTGTTTAGATACGCCATTGCAATTGAACTCTGAGCAGTTGAGAACCGCTTCTGCAACGGCTCTAGCAAATCAGACAATCGACCCTCGAGCTAGAAACATCTATTTTTGTAGCGGGAACTGGTATGACAACAATCCTGGTTATCAAGTTCAAAGTCTGGATATAACCAACCAGGATCCTCTCACCTCAGACTGAGACCTGAGACTTCAATGCTCGATTACCAGTTGAGAGAGATTTGTGACGATTAGACTTCACTTTCATGAAGTTCCCTAAAACCGGCTCTGGTAAACTCTGGGAGCCAAGTCCCAGCTACCAACCCAGGCAATGGCAGCGAAACAAGATAGCTTTTGTAGATCTATTGGGCTTTTAGACCTACGATTTTTAATTACCTCATGGTTAATAACTCGAGTCTGACGCATTTCACCCTCTTGAATTTAAAATCCGCGTTATCCCCTAACACACCGATAAACCAAGGTTTTCTATCAGTAACTGCTTTCTTTTCTAGATGGCTGTTGATTGCTGAAAAGCTGGGCTCTCGCTCGTAGGTTGGTTTCAACAAACCAATCAACAAATTTTTACGGAGGGATATTATATGAAAAAACTAATTCTAGCGATCGTCGCTTTGGGTGCCTTCTCTGCAAGTGCTACTCACTACAGCTGGACTGATTTCGATCTTAACCAAAGAGCTATGTTGACTCTTGGTAAGTACGCTTCAAAAGAAGACGCTAAACAAGCTGGTGTTGCAGCTATTAGCCAGATCGAAGCTGGTCAACTAATGGGTCTTAACAAAAAAATCCGTTACATCGGCGGAAACGACGACTGCAAATCTTTGTGGAGCAACAACGTTGCTAAAGCAGTTGGTAACTTCATCGCTCGTAGAGGTGAGTATGCTCGAGTAAGAATGGGTTTTTCTATCAGCGAGTCATTTAGCTCAGATGGAACAGCTCTTTACTCTGCTAAAGTAGACGGCTTCATGCCTTGCTTGGCTCCACAAGACGACGACTAAGTCTTATTTAAGCCTTTTGAACTTTAAAGACCTAGCAAACGCTGGGTCTTTTTTTGTGTTCTCAGCCCGCGTTCAAGCTTTTTTCTTTTTGTGCATATTTCATATCGATGCCTCTGATATGTGCTGAAAGCCATACTTTCAAAAAATCAAAAAACTTGGGCTCAATTTCTTGGGCCTGATTGAACCTATCTACATGCTCAGTAAATTGTTTTAGCAACTGCTCATGAATTATCTTGTGGGTAGCTAGACCCTCGAAGCCGATGCTCTCCATAAAGGCCTCTTCATCTCTAAAATGCTCTACCGTGTAATTAGCCAACTCCTCTATCAACCCTTTTAGCTCTAGGTATTCAGCCCCAGCCTCATAAGCATCATAAAGCTTATTCATCTTTTTAATGAGTATCTGATGTTCATTGTCCATCTCTTGTACTCCTAGACCGAACTCTTCAGCTGACCATTGAAACAATTGCGACATTGCGCCCCCTTTTGTATTTTGGTTTCTCCAAACTTTCGTTACGTTAATTGCACATCAATGATTTCATTTCGAGACAGAGACCTTATGCCCAACTCTTGCCTTCGAACGGACTCAATATGTCCCCAACTTTTACCCTTCTCGAATCTCTTGTAATCAACCTTGTAGAAATTCAATGTTGATGCCAATAACACGAATCAAAAACTACGGTTTTAGACTCAACCCGAATGCCACAGCACAGACTGAAGTCTTGCAACGTCTGCCGTTAAACAATTGAACAGCTGTCTCAGTAGTAGATAACAAAAACCTACGTATCAAAATGAGACCTCAATGATTATAGATAGCTAACTGGTGGCGATCGCACACTAAGCTTGGAATCACCGTTGCAATTAGAGAGGGTGAGTTGAAGGGCGCAAGCTTCCGGGGGGACGCGATGTATCGCTTTATGCTTATGCCTATAGTTTCTTTTTTTGCACTGTGTTTGCCTGCACAGTCGGACGCCCAGCTTCCAGATTTTCCTATTCGAAACATAGACACGGTCACTGCAAAAAAAATTGGTAGTAAATACCAAACTACAACTCCTCACCTACCCGTGCATGATATGACTCGCGATGGGCGCCTAGGAGTCTTAAGAGCTGGTGGTAATCGCTTCTTTATTCTGAAACCAAAGCGAATAGTTAGTCATCTAAAAGACCAACGCAACCAGCTTGTCGGAGCCAATGTCTTACGTGACGGAGATCGCTCTTACAGCTTTAACCCCAATTACTACCGCAGCAACGGCCACAGCCACCTGTTGCGCGATTATGCCAATTCAAGATCGATTATCTGCGAAAAAACTCAACGCTACGGTCACAACCCGAGAGCATGCTCCGGGGGAAACCGAGACTGTTATAAAGTGACATTGGTCACTCGCTTCAATCACCGTACACAAGACAAAGTTCGGTTTATGGCTGTAGATGCTAATTTTGAAGTCGCAAACCCAAAGACGAATGCCGCTTACATTGCGCGGGTCACTTTTGATAGGTCTACGATCAAACGGGGGCCAGAGTGGCGAGTGCCTAAATTAGCTGAACCCACGATTGCCGGAGACAACAGACTGATCGTGGCCCGTGTTCACAACGCTGAACTGCGCCTTCACAATGGTACACGTGTGCCTAGTGCGAACCTTGCTTACAACACCTACCCTGCGACTAATTCTGATGGTTCCGCAACCGAACAGTGCGACGTCAGTCGTTGGTCAATGGCCAACTGGCGCCCAATTGCTTATGCTCCATTCGATACCGTGAACCGAATGGCTAGGCGTTACAAGTTCGCCAGATTCAAATTTCGCGACACTCTCGGCAACCCTATACCCAAAAACGGAGTACTCGGCGGGAGCTATCCTTGGATAGACAAAGGTGCTGCAAACTTATTCTTTGAAGCCTATGGCCGAGGCGCTGCCTTTTACAACTTTAGGGGCGATGGAGTTATGAGGCACACACCCTACGCAGATCACAGCGACCACAAACCAAGAAATAGAGATGATGCCCTTAACTATGAAAGCATCGGCGCAAGAACAAACGGGATCTCAATGATTGGCTTCTGGACTCGAGGAAAAATGATCCACTTCGACGGGCTACTCAATAACGTCGACTTCAACTTTACTGTGTCAGATCGAATTATTGGCAGAAGTCGAAAACGGGCTACGAGAAAGCTAAAACTCTACAGCAATGGAACCGTGCCCTCGGGTCAGTGGGCAGAAAGAGTTGGAGCAAACAGAGAACTTGGCGATACTGTTCTTCACAATGAGTATCACCAATATCTGACTCCTAACTCGTCTTTTCTTGGCTCTTGGGAGAACCGGTTCAACTACCTAGACAAAGCTAAGCCCGTTACCATGAGAGATGTCGTGTGGCATTTTGGATCTACCCGCCACACCGACGAAATCGCATTTGATGACTACATGAACCCGTACATGATTATCAACGCCGAGATGACTGGAGCTGTCGGCTATGAGCCCACAAAAGTGACCATGAAGCACTACGATGGCTTCAATAACAACGGTCAGCCCAGCATCAATCGAGGGCTTGCGAGCTTCCCTAGCGCTCCGTCAAACGATCCTGTTCTGATTCAAAATTCTGCAGCTGCTGAGCCACAGTTTGTTAAGCTGCCAAAGTACGGCAGACCAATAGGTAACATTCGCCTTGAGCCTATTGCTAAGGGTGGGATTCACGGCAAAGGTCTTTGGCTTGACGGCAGGTCAGGTTTGCAATTCAAGATTCCATCGCAATCTGGAACAACCTTTTCTATTCATAACCAGAGAGAATGGTACCTCAGTGTCTTTATCGATGCTCGCAGACCAACCTCGGGCACTCAACACAGGCAGAACCTGATTGAACTCTCAAACGGTCGAAAAATTGTTTTAGACAAACGGATTAATGCCAGTCGCACACCCAACGTAAATGTCGACACTGTTCTACTGGTCGACTCAACAGGCGCAAATATAGGGCGTGCTACAATACCAGGCAGCCTTTTAAGGAAGCGGCACCGAAAATGGATGAACCTAGGTATCGAGTTCACAGCCAACCATAGGCCCGCACTCTTCATCGACGGAATGAAAGTCACACCATTCATTCGTCAAGGTGCTTACACAGATGCTCAATTGAAAAACTTCTTTAGGCTGACTGCAGGCCGATTGGTCACTCTCGGCACAGAACACGCCTCGACCCGAGGCTTCAAAGGCTGGGTTGATGACTTCAAGTTGGTCGCTAGAAACCCTACGCTTGAAGAAAAGTGCAATTACGCAAGAGGTACCATCATTAGGGCTCCCTCTTCAGGCGGCTGGAGAAGCCGTGCGAACCTTGCTACCAGTTGGTACCACGACACTCTTAGAGCCTTGTCAGCTTCACCTTCTGGCTCTCATTTTACTTGCTATGTCCGCTACGGTGAAGCTCAGATGGCAAATCTCACACCGATCGAGACTTTTGCCCACAGAAAAAATATACCCTACGGGGCGGTCTCTGTTCGAGATAAACTGATACACCGAAGACAGGTTTTAAGATACGGCAGACCAAGACCCAATTTCAGCGGCAATAAGTTTTGCTTGTCATGTCACACACCACAGCTGTCGTATACCAAGCCAGAACTAGATGTAAGAGCTCTACAACTTCGCCCTGGGGTGAATGAAGAAGACGACCCTCGAAGACAACCCATGCAACCAGCTAGAATAATCAGAGGTGTGATACCAGCTCATTACTTCGGCACCAACAAGCCAAGAACCAAGCTGACGGGTTCGTACAAAATAGACCAGTTTTTGCTGGACAGGTAATCAAATTGTTATCCTTGAAACTGAAACCACCCTTTGGGGTGGTTTTTGCTTAGATGCAAACCATATCGAAGCCTGTTTTGCCAAAAAAAAACCACCCAGCGGGTGGAGTTTTTAAATGGTAGGGCCTGCCGGGGTCGAACCGACGACATCCACCTTGTAAGGGTGGCGCTCTACCAACTGAGCTAAGACCCTATATAAAGGAAGACAGATTTATAAATGAAAATAGGCCCCCTGTCGAGGGCCTAGCGTCTTTTCCTGAAAAAAAGTGATCTCGCAAGTTATTGAAATTACTGCAAAAGCTTAATCGAGCTCAGATTTTTTTATAATCATATGCATATCATCATCAAGAGGAGCGCCTCTTTCACGCATAGTCAGCACAGTGATTAGCTTATCTGAACAGCTGAAGCGATCTTCTGTGTAAGCGCGTACGATCACGAAATATGACTTAGCTTCACCAGTAGAATCTGTCGGCAGAAGCATGGCCCTTACTATTCGCTGACCTCTTGGTGAAACCCCTTTACCTTCTGCTACAAGGTTTCCCTCACCATCGTATTGCTGAACCCTAAAAACATGAGTGCCTGACTGCCAAACTTCAATGATTTCAAATTGGAAGTAAGTTTCGAGAAAGCCTTCGGTCTTAGGCTCTTTCTCCTCCCACATACCTTCAATGCTGTTCCAAGGGAAAGGACACTCTGAACCCCATGGCCACGGCAAAGTGTCGCCACCCTCGCCCAATACGCTTGTTGCTTGTGCCACAGATCCGAAGCCAATGAGGACTAACACCCCCAAAATTGCTAGTAGCTTCTTCATGTTGTTCCCCCCGGCTCTTGTTACTGTTCGAACAGCACTCTTGTGCTCTTGTTCAGGTAGTAACCATTTTTTGCTCGATAAATGTACTTTGGCTTATCGAAGTCTGGCTCAATCATCTTACGTAGACGTTTGATTGTCACATAGATCTTATTGTCGTGAATGCCTGGATCATAATCTTGCTTCCAAACCTTCTTAACCAGCTCTTCTTTTGAATAGACCTCCCCAGGGTTCTTCAAAAAAAGCCTCAACATATCCATCAAAATAAATTGATTCTTAAAGTCGACTCTTCCACGTTTTTTCTCAACAACTGAATTTGTCGACATGTGAAAGACAATATCATAACGATCGTTTTCTTTTGCCCCACCAAGCGCATCTAAGTTCGCCTGTATAGTTTTCGATAACGCCACATGGTTTTCTGGGTCAATTGCTCTCTTCGCAAGGGTCAAATAGACCCGAGCCAAGTTGTGATCGCCAATCTTGCTATAGGTGTAGCCCAAAGCGTTGAGTACGTGAATGTACATATACAAACGCTTTTCTTCCTTAAGCTTATCGTAGCACTGCCAGTACAGCTCGATTGCCTTTTCGTACTCACCCATGGCCTTTAAAATGTGCCCGTTGAGAATCAGACTTGAGATCTTCAGATCGGGAATCTCAATAACCTGATAAAACACCTTCAGGTTGTAAATCTCTTTAAGAGCATCTTCATAGCGCCCCTCAGAAAAATACAGAATTGCCAAACCATTAATAGCGTAGCAGATATTCTCTTTTTCATCTCTCTCGAGCGCAAGGCTCAAAGCCTTGTCGAGATACTCACGAGCCACACTGTTTTGTCTCTTGTACGAAGCGCACAAAGCCAGTGTGTAGTAAGTTTTTGATGTCAATTCGACGTTTTCACGAATTACAAGGTCCTGTAGCTCTTCTTTGATATCGTTGATCTCTTCAAAGCGCTCCATTTCAGCGCATATACGAAGCATGAGGCTTTGCGCCTCAAGATAGCCGTTCCACTGCCTTTCAACGAAAAGCCTTTGCTTAACGGCAGCCAAGACGTCCCAAGCTTGCTTGAAATCGCCCTTCTCACAAAGAAGCTTGCCTAACTCCAATTGCGATGGCTTGTCGGCTACAGGAGCCGCCTCTATTACCTTTTGTTCCTTTTCAACCTCTGTCATCCTGATTTAAGGTTTTCACAGATGGCCTGATTCTGGTCAAATTAATAGATTTTTTGGCAAATAAAACCGTTCTCGCCAGGGACGGGGCGTCCAATTTCTACGCACCCCTTAACATAAAACCAACATTTCTGTAGCTCGAAAGACTTGATTTTAGGGGCTTACAGCCATCTAGTTGATTTTGCCAATAAGTGAAAATATGCCCTATTTACATAAGAGCATTAAATCTTTTGATACTGGTCATAGTTCGGAAGTTCACTCAACATCAGTGTTTTGTTTCGAATACGAAAAGCATCGTTGGGGATTTGTCTTAGAAGAAGTTGCTAAGCACACCAATCACTCAAAAACCTGGATCTCGAAGACCTAGCAGAGCTCCTCCAAAGGCCAATCGTCATTTGGTTGAAACTGATAAAAATAGATTCTGCCTTTGGAAAGTTACAACGCCCAGATTTGGATCTGAAAGGGTAAACTCCGCAGTATCGCTATTGAGTATCACACAAACGGGGTGGGAATTTCTGATGTACCAATAAGGCTTAGCTGAGAACAGCTCATCATTTTGCAAGGTAGTCTTGACGACTTGAGGTGCACCATTTCCGGATGGAGAAGTTTCAAAAAAACCAATCTGAGGTCGACCTTGCAGGTTCTCCCAATCAGGGTAATCAAGATTCTGGAACTCATGACCTCTAAAATAACGGTTCCTAAAAAACCAAAAGTTTGTCTGCGAAGATTCATCCCAAATGATTTCTTTGGCAATGATCGTGTCATAAAAGCTTTGATTAACCAGCCTAAAGATTCCATCTACGCTTGAAGATTCTGACAAAGCCCCCTGCTCGTTGACTGAAATCACACTTACTCCTGAGCCGTGGTGATACGTCAGCATACGGTTACCACTCCTGACCAACCTTCTCAAAGAACTAGAAGATGACTCTGAGGCAATTGGGATCGACCGCAAGAAGCTAGGGTTCCCTGCCGACCTAATATCGATCTGGGCAAGCTCAGAAACAGGCTGGTCTGCACCCTGTGGTATAAAATAGTGGGTAAAGAAAATATAGCTATTATCGAACAGTTCCACGTCTGAAATACTCGAAGAGCCAGGCGAAAGGTTTGCTATATCGGTCTGGTTAAGAGCTCCTGTATTAAGAACCTCAAGCGATACTATCTCTCTTGAATTGAATACGTAAATGTAGCCTTGAGAAAACACCATCTCATAGAAAAGCGAATTGTTACTTGTATTGAGCCGAATAGAATCGACCACCCTCAAATTGCTTGGGTTCGAAATGTCAATTTGTGTAATATGATGACCCTCGTTAGGGCCTCGCCAGTTGTTGGTATAGACATAGAGAAAGTCCCCTACCTTAACAGACATTCTGAGAATCGTACGCTCAGTGTCTGACAACCGCAGGCTGTCTTGCGACTGATAGGGGCTTAAGTTATCCTTTGGGTAGCTACGCACAACACCTTGGCCAACGGCAATGATTGAATTGCCCTGCAAATAAATCTCATCTTTATATGTGTTCGTATTCATCCCGACTGGCAGTTCTCTACTAATCACCCGCGATAGGTTAGAGGTATTAACCCTCCATCTGATCCAACTGTCGTGATTAAAATTGTAGGTCTCGACAGTGTTCTCATTGACAACACTCATAATCTGCCGGTCAATTGTGTGTGTTCTCTCATACTGGCTTCCATTGAAGCCGTAAATGTAACTCACCCCGCTATTGCCACAGAAGATTCGGCTACCTGCAGCTATCGTCAGATAATAACAGTCAGAGCTTCTTTCAATTTCTTGAATTTGGGATAAGTCGCTGTGATTGTAGACGCGAATCACCGAGTACGGCTCATCTAGATCTCGAACCCTAGTGACAACCTGACCATCATTCAAATAGGGATAGTACACTCTTGTCTTTGTTAGATCGATTATTGATGTTGCCAATTCGGTGACCTGAAGGTCGTCATTTATCGTGAAGGACTTCATCTGAAAGATGGTTTCATCGTCATTACTGGTCGCCAAGATTTGATTGCCCACTAGCTGAATGTCTGACCAGTTCATATTTGGAAATTCGCTTGTGTTATCGATAGTGATACCAGAGTCTGTTTGCACAACATCGAGTGGGTCAGAAAAATCTAAACTAATGATTTTCATTAACCCTTCAGAAGTGTCAGGTCTAAACCCGAGCAATCGACCGGCATCAAAGGGGTGCCACTTTTGGACAGAGTATTGAAGTGACTGA
This sequence comes from Bdellovibrionales bacterium, assembly GCA_013216195.1. Lineage (GTDB taxonomy): Bacteria > Bdellovibrionota > Bdellovibrionia > Bdellovibrionales > UBA1609 > JABSOQ01. The sequence goes on along the minus strand of JABSOQ010000007.1, from coordinate 5,045 downwards.
AACTGAATGAGTTTCGGATTCTTTGCATCTGAAAGATCAAAAGTGATCAGTTTGTGGCCATGGGCCGTACTATGAAAAACAGAATATTCGTCATTCTGATATACCAACTGGGCCCCACCCATTTGAAGCGGGTTCTCGCGATAAAACGCCTCGTCTAAATCACCAACCCAATACGGCATTCGGCTTTCAAAGTAGCCCAATTGCTGTGAGGAAGAACTCTCATTCGTTGGCACCAGAACCATTTCACCATTATTGGTAATATGAACAATAGAGTTTTGCGCTTGAAATCCCTTATAGCCAAAACTCTTATAAGCAATTCCTCGATATACAGGTGAAGAGTTTTGCCCTGAGTCTGTAACACTAAAGTTCACCGCTTTAGTTACTAAAGAAAGATTTCCAGATGTGTCTATAAACCTGATATCGACACTATGATCCCCGACAGTCAGATTGCCAATATCCAAAAGGGTTCTGTCACCAACCTCCATATTGAAAGGTCTTTGAATCCATTCATCTGCCCCATCAACTCTGTACTTAAGAGCGTTCCTCCCTGACTGTGAGTCATCTTTGGTAATGACAACAGGAATCACGACTGCTCTGTGGTGGGTTTGAAAGTTGTTGGCAACTAGTACGTCGAAATCCTCAACGGCCTTCGCATCTACACCAAAACCCAACGAGTACCTTCGATCGAAGCTATCCCTGACGTAGAAGGAGCCCCAGTACTGACCATCTTCAAGATCAGCAAACCGCATTTCCGGAAAAGTTCCTGGCTGCAAATTGGCCAAGGTAACTGTGCCAGAGTTTTCTACAGCTATCTTGTACAAGCTATAGCTGAGAGTACCCGTCTGAGCCTCACCAGCATCGTTAGCAAGCTCAAGTTCAAACACCACCTCAGAAGCCGGCAAATAATAAGGTGCCTCATCATCTCTCTCACCATCTTTATAACCTGGCCCATTCAAAACCCTCAAATCGTACAATGAGCTATCAACTACCCACTCTAAATCAACTGAATCAAGAACCTCAGAGCCGTCTAAAAATCACATGCCTTACGGTTATCTGGTGCTGAAACTGGCAATGTACAACTCTTTCAATCAAAACGGAGTACCTCGAAGTGAAAATCCGTATTTGGCAACTGAACAAGACTCACGCTTATTCGAAGAAGCCCTTGAGGATGAGGTTTTTACGGTTATAGGGACTAACAGCCCAGGGGTTCATTATGGCAATACCTTTAGCTCTATAGGGGTCAATAGCATAGATGCCAGCAAGCAACTAAAGCATATGGCAATATGGTTGCCCGATTCGAGCGAAGAGATCACTCCCCAGGCGACCGAGCGCTTAAGGCGCTTTCAGGCCGGTGAGATGCTACAAAGTCATCAACAGGTCATCGACAAGATCGAAGCCAGGCGCATGGTTTATCTAGAGGCTAAGATGTTAGCCGATATTGAAGGAGGAGGCTCTTGCCTCGATGAGATGCTCACTAAAGGTAAGCAACGGAAAGACTAAACTGGTTTATCACCAGCTTTTCAAACTCGCCAGGAACAGCAGTTGCAAAATTGTAGAGCAGTTAGTGTGTATTGTACGTATATTGATTAGGAGAAACCTATGAAGACAATTCTTGTCGCTTTGATTACTTTGTCAAGCGCTCTTTTGCAGACCAGCGCATTCGCTGCCGACCAAGCCAACTGCGAAATCACAGACCAGATCGATGAAAAATATAACATCATCAACAACCACGTTAGAAACAGGGCTGCTGTAGCCAAAATATCTGCAATCACACAGGTGGCTCAATTGTCTGAAGTTGTTCGAAGAGCAGAGAGAGATAGCAAGGCTAAAGATGACTCTTCAGTGTGCTTTCAGGTTGGTCAGGTCATGAGCTCGATCAATCTCTACGCGGTCGGCTACGGGGTTCACTCAAAAGACCCAAATGAAGTTGCTCAAGCCAAAGCCATGTATGTTTCTGTGTTGAAACTCGCGCACCTTTGCCAGGTAGACAAAGAGCTGATTGTTAACCCTGAATATGTCAAAACAGCTTTCGGGGAAGATCTTATGGCCTCAATTGATTCGCTAGATAACTTCGATCACGTGAACAGTGAAATTTCATTTATTCAAGAGATGCTAACCGCCGAGTGACAGTTGGCTACAAATAAGCATAAAAAAAGAGGAGCTAATAAGCCCCTCTTTTTTATTTCAACTTTAAACGAATACTAGTGAGTCTGATGCAACTGCTGACCCGTATACTGAGCTCTGAGGCCTAAACCTTTTTCTGCTCTGTTTTTGAATAGCTCTTTTGCATTCTTCACATCAAGAGCGTTCACAAGAACCTGATCAACGTGATCAACCAAAATCACCTTAAGATCTTTTAAGACCTCTCTAGGAATGTCTTTTAAGTCCTTCTCGTTCTCTTTCGGGCAAATCACAGTTTTAATACCAGCTCTGTGAGCTGCAAGAGTCTTTTCTTTCAAGCCGCCAATACCAAGGGCACGACCTCTAAGAGTCACTTCACCAGTCATGGCCACTGTCTTCTTCACAGGAATCTTCGTGATCGCAGACACAATACTTGTTGTGATCGCCAAGCCTGCAGACGGACCATCTTTCGGAATTGCTCCCTCTGGTACGTGAATGTGCACATCGATGTTTGCATACATCTCTTTATCGAAGCCAAACAATGGGCCGCGAGATCTGACATAGCTCATAGCTGCTGCACAAGACTCTTTCATCACGTCGCCGAGTTGACCAGTAACGGTGAACTTACCCTTACCCGGCACAACTGAGACTTCGATTACGAGCAGATCACCACCCACTTCAGTCCAAGCCAAACCGTTAGTAAGACCGATCTCATCGCCACCTTCAATTTTACCGAACTTGTATTTAGTTGGCCCGAGGTACTCTTGAACCTTTTTCGGATTGATTGTGTGCTTTTTCGATGGAGCTTTTTTGGCTGCAGCTTTGCCTTTAGCCACCTTAGCCCTCTCATTAGCCTTAGCTTGTTCTGTTACAATATCTTTCGCCTGCTTACGGCAAAGAGTTGCAAATTGTCTTTCAAGATTACGAACACCCGCCTCTTTTGTGTAAGAGCGAATAACCTCTTTCACAGCCGCATCGGTGAAGCTCACTTTGTAATCTTCAAGACCGTGCTGTTTAATTTGCTTCGGAATCAAATAGCTTTTCGCAATGTTGAACTTTTCGCTCTCGATGTAACCCTCAAGCTGAATCACTTCCATACGATCTAGAAGCGGTCTTGGGATCGGGTGCAAAGAGTTGGCTGTTGTTAAGAACATAACCGGCGACAGGTCGTAGTCGACCTCAAGGTAGTGATCTGAGAAGGTTGAATTTTGCTCAGGATCAAGAACCTCGAGAAGAGCCGAAGATGGGTCGCCTCTGAAGTCCATACTCATTTTGTCGATCTCATCGAGAAGAATAAGTGGGTTACCCTCATCAACTTTGCGAAGCGACTGAATGATTTTGCCCGGCATCGCACCAACGTAAGTTCTTCTGTGGCCACGAATCTCGGCCTCATCTCTAACACCACCAAGTGAGATTCGAGAAAAAGGTCGGTTCAAAGCCGCAGCAACAGATCTTGCAAGTGAAGTCTTACCAACACCTGGAGGGCCCACGAGACACAAAATTGGCCCCTTCAACTTGTCAGTCAAGACCTGAACAGAAAGGTGCTCTAAGATTCTCTCTTTAACCTTCTCTAGGCCCCAGTGATCAGCATCGAGCACGGCTTCTGCATTGGAGATGTCTTTATTTTCTTCGGCATAGTCATACCAAGGTAGATCTAGCATCCAGTCGATGTAGTTTCTTACCACAGTAGCCTCTGCGCTCATTGGAGACATCATCTTTAGTTTTTTGATCTCTTTCTTTACTCGCTCGGCCGCGTCTTCTGACCAATTCATTTTGGCTGCACGCTCTTCGAGCTCAGCCAACTCTGCCTGGTAATCGTCTTTATCACCCAGCTCTTTTTGAATCGCCTGCATTTGCTCATTGAGGTAGTACTCTTTTTGAGACTTCTCCATTTGCTTTTTCACGCGGTTGCGGATCTTCTTTTCAACTTCAAGTATTTCGATCTCACCAGTCATCATATTCAACAGCTCTTCGAGTCGAACACCTGGATCGCTAATTTCAAGAAGCTTCTGCTTGTCTTCAAGCTTGAGATTTAGCTGAGCTACAATAATGTCAGACAGCTCACCAATGTCGTCGATAGTCGAAACTCTCATCAGAATTTCTGGCGGAATGCGCTTGTTCAGCTTCACATAAGTTTCAAAAGTGGCTTTCACCGAACGCATCAGGGCTCGAGCTTCTTTTTCGTTCTTAGTGGTTTCGGGAATCTCTTCAACATCGACAACAAAGAAGTTCTCTGTCTCTTTGAACTCTTGAAGTTTAACTCTCTTCTTACCTTCGACAAGAACCTTTACTGTGCCATCAGGAAGTCTAAGCAACTGAATGATTGTGGCAACTGTTCCAACATCATAAATGTCGCTTGGTTCTGGATTGTTTGTTTTGGCATCTTTCTGTGCAGCAAACACAATGTCGATCTGCTTACTCATCGCCTCTTCTAGCGCATTGATACTTTTCTCACGGCCAACAAACAGAGGCATCATCATGTGAGGAAATATGATCAAATCTCTCAGCGGCAAGAGGGGTAGTGATTTAGATTCGCTGCTTGATGATTCACTCATCTATCGGCTCCTTATTTAGGCTATTACCACTTGGTGAGACCAAGTGTTGGCGGGCCAAGGCCCTTATTAGTATTTTTAAATTTTTCGGCCCGGGAGTCAATTTCGATGGCTTTACGCACAGAGCGTTTGGACCCCACAAATCGAAAGTGATTGGGGGCAAAATTTTAGGACTATGTCAGAAATGCACTAGTCGACGTGGCCGAAAGCGCGCATTAGGCGCTTTCAGCAGATTCTTCTGAAGATTTTTTATCGGTCTCTTTTTTGCGACCGTAAACCAACTGAGGCTTCTCACCCTTGGTGATGACCTCTTCCGTGATGATACAATCCTTTACATCCGGGTTAGAAGGCTTTTCGTACATGATGTCCAGC
>JABSOQ010000069.1 GCA_013216195.1 Bdellovibrionales bacterium | reverse complement strand
GTGATCAACGATCCAGCCTTCATAGGCCCAGCTAGAGTTTAGAGAAGGGAGGCTAAGAGATGGGCCAGGGCCGGCTGTAGGGTCTAAGAACCAGATGCCCTGATTGTTAGTGTCAGCTGTGTTAGTTGGTGTAGCCAGAATGTAGCTGAATTCTGAAGTTAAAAAGTTGGCTCCAATTGCACCGGAGTGACTGACGATGGCGTTAGTTGTGTTGCCATTAAAGTCACCTCCGACGTAGTGAACGGAGCTTGGGCCAGGGTCTGTGTCGCCATTTGGCTCGATTGTGAGTATGAAAGATAGCTCTTGTCCTGTGCTGTCAGAGTAGGCGTGTTCACTCGAGCTCGTATTGCCCAGGCTACCTAAGGCATTGCCATCTCTATCAACAGCAACGACTTGATTGTCTGCTGTGACATTGAATCGCCCAGTAGTAAAGACGCCGTTCGTGCCTATCACCCAGCCCTCATAATGCTGACCGACGGCGGGCTCTATACCTTGCATGCTGAGATCCATAACTTTTTGGTTGCTGAGCGTAGTGTTCTCATCACTTGCAGATGTGCCGATTCCGTTTGCACATCCAGACACAAGACTCGCAAAAATCGTGCAGGTTGCCACCTTGCCTATATGTTTCATGTAGACTCCCTAAGTATCGAATTGTTTATGATTGTTAGTTTTTAGGGCCAGATGACATGCCGAAAATGCCCCTCTCCCTTATCAATTCGAAGATGGTCCTAAATTGTGACAAATAACTTTTAAATTTTTTATTTGAAGTGATTTAGGTAGTTTATCAGCCTAACCGTCGGTCTAGGTCATGGCTCGATCTCACTCGACCACGTCGCTGTAGTCAGGCTAGAATACTACTGTTGTTCAACAAAGGATTGTCACGATGGCTGAAGATGCATCTCGAAATTTCTATGTCATGTATATGTTTTCTGTAATTCCAGATAAAGAGCTCCAGTTTATTGAGGCCTGGGGCAAACTGACTGCTGAAGTTAGGCTTCGCTACGAGTCATTTGGCTGCAACCTGCACATGGTAGATGGTAGCTTCATGGCCTACGCTCAGTGGCCAGATGAAAAGTCTTGGAAGACCTTTTGGGAGGGGAGAGAGCAAGAGGTTCAAGCTCTGCCTCAGCTTCGTGAGTGCCTTAGTAAAGAGAGCGAAGTGACGGTCATACCAGTTATGAGTTCTTCACTGAGTAGCACTGCAAGTCAGTATAAGGCCTTTTCGTAGAGAGTTCTTCGGGTGTGACTTAGAGCTCGTTGTCAATCCAGTGGGTAATCAAATCTAGAGCTTGCTGGTCTACAATTTCACTGCCCAATGGGGGCATTTGACCGCCGCCCCTAATGTTCATTTGAACAGCCAGGCTAGAATTAGCTGAATCACCAGAAGTTACAACAGACCCAACAACATTTGAGTTTGCCAGGCTTGTTGTGTAGCGCAGGTCCATTGGAGATGGGTTGCCATTAGCCGGTTGATGACAAAATGCACAGTTAACGTCGAGGTAGGCTCGAGACAGATTCTCAGAACTGCCAGTTTGGTTGGCCCAACTCGGAAAGCTCGCTTCAACTGCCGGATCAACTTCTCGGTTTAGGATACCAAGCCTACCCCAGGCTGAGAGCAAGTTCTCGATTCGGCCAAGGGTGGTGCTCATTCGGTTCTGTTGAAAGGTGTTTATACCTAGCACAAAGCCAGCGGCAGCGGTATGACAAGCCATGCATTGGTTGCGTGAGGGGTAGTTCCAAGTTTGATTTCTAGCGCCACCTGTAGCTGATTCGGCAACTGAAAAACTATCTGAGTATGCAGCAGTTAAAAGAACGGCATCAGTTTGTTGGGCATTCCACTTATATGTGTAGCCCCGCCAGCCACGGTTTTGCCTGACGAACACCCTCGTTTCAAGTCGGGTGGTTTGACCAGCGCTCAGCTCAAGCTCACAGTGTTTTACTGTGACTGTACCCACTGGGAACTCCCAGTCATCGGTGCTACTGAAGCGAAGGCTCCTACCGTTAGGCACAGCAAGCCAGCGTTTCTTTTGTGCATAGTCTGACCACAAAGGAACATTCACCTCGTATTCGAGCAAGCCTGGGTTTGGGATCATATTCGCTGTATCTACAAAAAGACCGGTCTCAGAGAGGTTAGAGGGTGCGGCGTAGTCTGACTCTTGAACCGTACTTTGCGCATTGTTAACGATGCGTTGTATGCCATTACTGAAAGACATCACATAGAGTTCGCCGTCTTCATCTTCGCCGAAAGAGACCAAGCTTCCAGCGCTCATGTTCGTGTTGCTATAAAGAGGATCAGCATCTGAATTTGTGTTATGCACATACAAAGGCCCTGTCAAATCTCCAAAAAAGTAAAGACCTCTAAGCGCAGGATGCCTGTTACCTCTGTAAACGAAGCCACCAGTAACACTGATGCCATCGCTTCTTGGGTAATCAAAGACTGGATCTTTTAAGCCGTTAGGTGGAGTGCTGCTATCTGGGCCTGCAATCAGACCTTCACGAAATGGCCAGCCAAGGTTGTCGCCCATTTCGACCTTGTTTATCTCTTCTCTTGCTCCTTGCCCCACATCGGCTAGCCAGAGTTCGCCAGTCTCTCTATCAAAAGAGAAACGCCACGGGTTTCTGAGGCCAAAAGCATAGATCTCTGGCAAATAATTACTATCGCCAACGAATGGGTTGTCTGCAGGAACGACGTAAGCGGGAGAGCCTTCGCCATCGATCGGATTAATTCGAATCATTGTACTATGGTAGGTTAAAGTGTTCTGCCCGTGCCCGTAGGTGTCGTTGGCGCCACCGCCATCTCCGAAAGCAATGTAGAGGTAGCCGTCTGGTCCAAACCTCATACAGCCGCCATTGTGATTCGAAGCAGGTTGATCGACTTCAAGCAAAACTCGTTCGCTATTTGGCAAGGCTTGATTTGTATTGCTGGGGTTGACACTAAACCTAGAGATCACGCTTCTTCTTTGGTTGGCGGCTGAGTAGTAAACATAAAAGTAACCGTTACTGCTAAAATCAGGGTCGAACGCAAGGCCAAGCAACCCCTCTTCGTTTCCTCCGCCGTTGCCAGCAGGCGAAGCCACTTTAGAAGAAATATCAAGAAACGTTGAGCTTGCAGAGACGTTATCTTGATTCTCGAAAACTTCAATACTGCCTGATTGAAATAGAGCAAATAGCCGGTTTGAGCTGTCACCAGCGTGATCAAGAAAGAGCGGGCTACCAGCCGAGAAACTCAGGTTTGGAAAAGGCGTCTCCAGGGCCAAGATGGGGGCAACGGGCGACCCAGTTGGCGCTATTGGAAAATTCAGAGCTTGCAGGGCCGGCCGTGAGTTTGGGCCCAAAACTGCATTGCTGCTAGTTCCTTGAAAATTTGCCGCTTCAAACTTGCCGCCGCAGTTCTGATAGACCAGAACTGTTATAATGCTTAGGGCAGCCAGAGGTGGTAAGTAGACCTTTGATCTCATGAATTGTCCCATACAGATATAAAGTGTATCGGAATTGAGCACTAGAACAATGAGTGACCTGTTGCTCATTTCTCATTTTGAGTCATATATTTTTTGCTAGTCAGGGCTCAGCTCTGCTGACCCTCGATATTTCGTGTGAAAAAGAAAGTGCTTTTGCTGTTCTTAAGCTTGTAAAGCATGGCAGGCCTTCTAGCTGTCTTCTTCTCTTTACCAGTTTCTTGCAGAATATCTGCTCCAAGCATTCGCCTACGAAAAGACTTGTGGTCCATCTTCGAGTCGAGAACCAGCTCATAGACAGATTGCAGCTCTGACAGAGTGAACTCAGGTGGCATCAAGTGAACAGGCAAAGAGGTGTATACAGCTTTGCTTCTCAGCCGAATCAAGCACTCCTTTAGAATGCTTGAGTGGTCGAAGGCGAGTTTTTTGCCAACCCCTGAGCCCTTAATTTTCTCCCATTTTATGTCAATAGCTCCCGGCCCAGCTTCAAGGTTGACTTTGTGGTGGGGGACTAGAGCTAGATAAACAGCAGTTAGCGACCAGCCTCTTGGGTCTCGCCCCTTTGTACCGACTGTGTAGACTTGCTCTAGGTAAGGAGTCTTAACACCAGTTTTCTCTTGCAACTTGCGCCTGGCAGTTGCTTCAAGGTCTTGATCGAGATCAATGTCGATGAAGCCACCCACTAATGACCAAGCCTCTTTGGCTGGGTGATGCTCTCTTTTGACAAGCAGCACATGAAGCTCATCGTCTAGAAGGGTCAGAATCACATTGTCGACTGCAGCGCTGGGCCTCTGAAAGACACTGGGGTCGTAGTTGTCTAAAAACTCCTTTTCAGACATCTCACTTTCAGAGGCTTGCTGCTTTTTTTTCAAGGCCGACTCCTTAATCAGATCAAGCGTTTAATTTCAGAGTCGATGCGCTCTCGAATCGCTTGAAGGCTCTCATTTTTCAAGAGTCTACCATTTTCATAGACCACTTCAAGCTCACCTTCGCTCTCTTGCTCTTCTGTTTGCTCATCAAACAAGACGTAGTTGCCATCAATGTATTCGATTCTGAGTAGGCCTTTAGCCGATTTCTTAGCTCCATTGTCTGTTTTTGGGTCTTTGAATATGTTGCGTCGCTCGCCATTTACGACACCACTAGTCGCTTTCATGGCAAAGCCGTGATTGTCTCTCGTCACAAATTGGTAGGTGAAAGATCCAACGCCCAAGACCACATTTCCAGAGGCAAAACCCTTTTGCTCAAGACCTTGCATTATGAGTTGAGCTCTCTCAAGCGTGATTGAGTCTCCGTAAATTAAGCCAATATGATCATCGAGCATTTTGTAGTCCTTCTCGGTTTTGCTGCCACCGAAGATTTCCCAAAGGCACTCGATAGCTCCTTTATGTTGTGGGGTGCCTGGCTCTTCCTCAGGGTCGCCGCATATGATTTTTACGGGGTCTCCACTGTCAGGCCTTATCACCAACTTGCCATTGCGATCCAGGATGTCTTGCTTCAGCGTCACCACATACTCGGTGATAACCTTCCAGAAGTCCCAGGTGTCAGAGACCACAGACAGAATCCCTTCAGGGTATATTTCTTTAAGTAGCCTTTCGAAGGTTTTTAGCTCTCCGTCTTTGAGGCCCATGCACATCACTGAGTGTTCTGTTGCTGGTACAGAGAGGCCGACTGGGCCAGCTGCAGGATCTGCTTCGTAATAGTCTTCAACCAAGTCAATTGCCGGCACTGTGTCGGTTCCCCAAAAAGAAATCAGATGGGCTGCGCCAGAAACTGCAGAATCTTGCAGGCTTGATAACCCTCTAAAAGAGAAGTCGTGAGCTTGAAATTGAACCAAGTCGAGAGGCGTACCCGTTTGTAGAGCATAGCTGGTCAGTAGACGCTTATACTCAAAAGCGGTTGTTGCAGAGGTCATTGGCTTCCATAGGTAACAAGAGATGACCGATTCAATATAGTTAGTTAACCAAAAAAACTCTGGGTGAGTGTTCACAACTGTTAACACTGGCACTCCAACCGGAACTCTCACCCCCTCTGGCAGAGCTTTGATCTTAATGGGCAGGTAGCCGAGGTCATGTAAGGCTTCGATATGATCCATCTCAATAGCGCCTTCGCCGAGGGCATGATCCATGCGCCTTTTGTACCGCTGAATGACTTTTTGTTTAGGCTGTTTAAAAAAGTGCTCATCGAATGACTCGATCAGAAAGTGTTTAATGAAGTATTGAAGGCCGAACATGACAACTTTGTGGTCACTCTCGGGCAGGACAAAGCGGGCATGGTGATTCGATCTTGGTGTGAAGTTTGAGTATACCTCTGTCGTACCCTCAGGGTACTGGCTTCTGTGGTCGGCTTTGTAGAAGTCGATCGCTGTGAGTGGATTAATTTTCATTTTGTACCTCCTCCAGGACAGTTAAAAATTCGCTATCAATTTGTTCTTTTGGTAAGAACGTATGCTGGCAAAAGACGCCTTTAAAATGAGGCCTAAGAGACTCTAAGCCTCTAGAAAAGATGCCGTGGGTGACATAAAGATAGAGATCACCGCAGCCAGCTTCTTTGCAGGCCTTCGCCAGTTCAATAAAGGTGCGACCACCATCGCAGATGTCGTCGATTAGAATGAGATCTCGAGACTCGACACCTTTTGGCAGCTTAGTTTCAACAATGGCTCGAGTTTTTGGATCTCGCTTTTTGGTGCAGTACACGGCCTCGCTATTCAAGGCTTCGGCGAGCTGCTCGGTTTTTAATTTTGCGCCTTGGTCTGGTGCCACCAATAGTAGCTGCTTTGATTTTATAAATGTGGCGAGCTGGCTCTTCTCAATTATCTCGGCCTGTGTGACCTCAACGACATTGTTAAGCCGATCGGTCGTTACCGCAGAGTGAGGGTCAAGCACAGTGACCTGATCGGCTTCGAGGTCATTTATGAGTTTACAAGCCACCTCAAGAGAGAATGCCTCACCGGGGTTGCACACTCGGTCTTGCCTCGCATAAGGGAAGTAGGGGATCGCTATATTCAATGTGGATTTTGGTGCACTTCTTCGAACCGCATCAACAGTCAATAATAGCGACATGAGGTCATCAGAATTGAGTAGCTTGGCTTCGACATTGATGGGGCTAGTGAGCTCAATGTTGTCGATATTCACATGGCATTCTCCACCACTGAACACAAACTGCTCGATCTGTTGGTTCTGAACTTTTATTGGCACTTTTGTTCTCCTTTAAATAGTGGCCTTGAGCCCTTTAATAAATAATGTCTCAGAGCCACTTATTTTGCAAGTAAAAAATAATTTCTCGTAAGATACTGAAATAAAACGTAAAAACACGGTCGCTGTCCGAGGACCATGCCTCATATTGAGGCAAAATTATTTTGAAAACAAGTCTAGCAACTGGCCGGTATTGTGAACTATCTTAAGTTCGTGTTTTGGTTTTACGAGGAGAGTGAGATGCTGAGGCGAGTGCTTTTAATGCTTCTAATGTTGGCGGTGACCGGCTGCCTTGGTCAAAAAGAGTCAGCTGAAAAGACCAAACCGCAAAACAACAAAGCCCCTGAGGCGATAGTGGCGACTAGTGAATCGACCGGCGCTACCGATATTCCAATTGAGATCTGTGAGAGAGCTGATTATTCAGAGTTTAGTGACATTGAAGCATCTGTGAAGCCAAGTGTCCGCGTGCTTAGCTCGAAAGGCCCCTTAATTTGTCGAGTGGTTTATATGGACGAATTGAAGCAGCAGTTGGCTCTCTTCAAGGTGACTGCAGAGCAAAAGCCTGAGCTAGTGTTCTCGACAGAGGTGGCTCCACAGGGTGAGTGTGGTTTGCAAACCCTGCACTTAGATGCCGCCTATGCTGAGCTGAACATTAAGGGCGATAGTTTTACCCCAAGCCTTTTAATTTACACAGGCATATACAAGCCCGGGTGTGTAGGAGAGTCTGAAGTTAAGAAATCAACTTTGCAGGTTTTTGATCTCGACAGCATGCAAATTTCAAACGCGATTGAGTTCGATGACTACTGTCAGGCCGATAAAAATGCAGACGGTAAGTGCAGTGAAGAAGATTTTGCGGCGGTTAGTAAGGGCCATCGCTACAGTTTGAACCAAGAGCCTTGTATTGAAGGCCGAATTTGCAAACATCTTGAATTTGAGAAGAGCCGACTTTCAGAGCCAGCTGCACCAGCAGAAGTCGTTTTTTTGCAGTGGAATTCGAGTCTCGATATTGCTTGGTCGAAAATCAAGTAATGCTCTATCTTTAAGCAATAAATTCTGCTTAAAAATTGCTCTATTCTAGCAGCTAAGTATCAAAAACGACTCAATTGCCAATTTCTGTGCGATTCTGTCAATCCAACTGGTTGTTTAAAATTTCAGAGTCTGTTGTTGTTGAGTTGCACTAACCACATCAGGGGGAAGGTTGTGTTCTCAAAGGTAATGAAATCAATTTTTGTGATCTGTCTATTGGTTGGCTCTGCTTCTTCATTTGCAAGCGCAAACTGTTCGTCATCAGTAGCGGGTCTAGAAAGGTTGGCAAAGAGTGCCAGGTTCTTGCCCGATGGTATGTCTGAAAAGATTTACGGCACTTGGAAGGCCAGAAGTCTTCTGGGGCGAGCTACCATTAAGCTCTCGAAGCAAAAAGGGTCAGTAATGCTGTATCTCCATGCCAAATCTGGTGTGCTTGGCATCGATATGGAAGATCATGGGGTCGCGACATTCTGTTTTACGAACCAGTCCGAAATTACAGTGCACGTCAGATTGTTTGATAAAGACGAAAAAGTCACTTTGCGGGTCGAAGCCGAAGATCGTTTTCGGGTTCTAGATGGCCGGCTAAAAGGCGTTTTCAGAAAAAGTTCTTAATGTTCCAGGCAAGATAGAATTTGCGATCAAATTAGCAAAATATTGATAGGCCCTTCTTAGGGCCTTTTTCTTTGACTTTCGCACTGTCAGTGTAAAGCTATTGTGATGAAGAGTTGGGGAGAAGAAGTTTGGGAGAAAAAGTCAGTCGCGCATGGCGATGTTGGCGTAATTCTGGGAACGGGCTTCTCAAAAAGGCAACTCGACAAGAACACTCAAAACATTCTGCAAATTTTAGATTCAGAAGTTCTTAGCCGGCTCGAGCCGAACTCTGCGGTTCTCGATATTGGTGTAGGTCCGGCTGCTAGAATCGCAATTGAAGTTGCGCGCAGGGGTCACAAAGTGACGGGATGTGACATCTCTGCCAGCACCATCAAGTCGGCTTCACTGGCAGCAAATCAACACGGGGTCGCCGATAAATTGAGTTTCGAGCATTGTGATGTTGTAGAGTTAAACCTTGGGCGCACCTTCGACTGCATCTACTGCGTAGAGACTTTTTTTCATATCCCAGGGCACTTGCAACTGGTGGTTTTTAAGAATTTTGTTGAGCATTTGAAACCAGGTGGTCGCTTGGTCGTGCAGTTTGCCGTGCAAGACAAGGTCACAGTAGGGCATTTGGCTTATGCCTTGTTTTATCATTCGGTTTATGAAGTTGCCTCACCTATATTGAAAATGATGGGCAGAGAATCGTTCTACACCAATGTCACGAGAATCTCGCAAGATGAGATTCGAGATATAGCAATGCGTGTTGGGCTCAGCGTTCTTGTTGCCAATCGAGCTGGCTTCTTTGTTTTCGAAAAGCCTTAAAATCAAAGTTCTACTTTCGACTGTTGCTGCGCACTTCAACCTGAGAGCTGCATGACTAACAGAGGTGATAGCTTTGCCCATCCTGGTAGTCGAAAGGGAAGTGCACTTGCATGCACAAGCAGCTATCACGGTACAAATGCAAAGAGTGGTTTTGAGACTGGCCGTTAGTTACTAGCCCCTCTGTTACGACGCTCGCGTTGTTTTCAATCGCTCCAAACACAAGAGTGGGTTCATGATCGACGATCAGCTTTTCTCGCTCGGCATCTGTAAAAGGTTGAGTGCCGTTGCCTTCAAGTAAGGCCACAATGTCAATTATCGTAGATTTGGCTATGCTGCGAGTTTGCAGCAGAAGCCCGCCGTAGGCTCCTGACCTACGAGGACTTGGTGGTCTGTGAAAACGGCCATACTGAACCTCGGCTCCTGACAGCTGGTCAGACAAGTCGGCAAGAGTTTGTTTGCCCCATTCTGTATCTCGAAAAGGTGTGTAAGCACGAAGTATCGGCGCTTGATCGAAGTCGTGAATCACTATGTATGAGGCCTCGTCATCAGTTAAATTTCGGTCGGCAATGTAGCTGACCTCAGCTTGTATCTGGAGGTAGGGCCTCAAACCATCGTGCTTTACTGACCAAGACTCGATAGGTAGACTCTCCAAGAACATCTCACAGCTTAAGACCTCGTTGTGCCAAATGTAGCCAAAGGCTTGTCTGTGCGTGCCAAAGGGAGCAGCTAAAGATAAGATTCCGTTGATAGCGTATTTCACAGTCACTGCGTTCATTAGGCTTCAGCTATTCAGCTGACGCTAAATGCCTATACAAAGTGATTTCGCCAGATGGCGCAGGCTCACTCTCTTCAATTGGGGTAAGGTAGATATCAAAGCCTAGCTCTACCGCTGTTTGGTAGAAGACTTCAGCGAACCTCTCCTGGCCAGCTGCCCCCTCGCTTTCGACATTGTTTTTAAGCACCTTAAGAGAGTGCTGCATAGATAAAGCCGGTGTGATCACATCAACTTCGAGGCAGGTCGTAACCGTCGCCATGCCAAAGTTGAAGAGGCCTTGGTGCGGGTTGTCAACTAAGTACTGATCGTGGTCAAAATCAAAGCCGGCGTAGTTCGCTTGAGTAAAGAAAGCATCCCCCACCGCCCAATCTTGTACTCTTCTTAAAAGCTCCCGGCTGTGAACGGGAATGTAGTTTTCCTCACAGCCAGTGTTGATGATCCCCGGTGTCTCGTGCTCAGGAATCACATACTCTGAGTCTGCGTACTCCACTGCGTAGCCATTTAAGCTAAAAAGTACTGTTGTAATAAGTTTCACAATAATCACTAGAACCCCTCTGCCCTAAAACTTGAACCCATGAAACTGTATCTGCAGAGGCTGAGCCATTTTTGAGACTCAAAATTGTAATTTTTCTGCGAAAAATGTAGCGAGAACCAGCAAACAGGGTGAAGCCAGAAAGGTCCATTTTGGCCTGGATTAAGAGTTTCTTATGGCAAGGGCTTCAAGCTTGGCCATTTTTTTCTAAAATCCATTCAAGATTGCCACTTTTTTGAACACGATGCCAAATCTAGGGGGTGCTCAGAGTGGCTAAAACTTGTCGAGCTAGTTCACCGCTTTTTTATTTTTTTGAACAAACTCTTCAGCTAGGCTTGTTGGGTAATCAGAGAACAGAATGTGAACCGCTCGCTAAGAGGTCTGTCATGCAGAAGGTGTTAAAATCTATTTTTGGTCTTTTTAAACAGTTTGCCGACACGAGTAAGAGGTATCCAGCAACTTGTTTTGTGGCCTTTGTCGCGTTGTCGCGTGCTGTATTCATGTCTGAGTTTGAACTTGAACTTGGTGAGAGCAGTGCGATGTTCACAATTATGCTCGGCCTGCCGCTGATGTTTGCTGTCGAGTCTACCATTGCCGTTAGAAAACTAAACGGCATAAAGCAGAGTTGGCCCTATTATTTGGGTGGTGTTGTGTTTCTCGGGCTTCATTACATGTATGTGCTAGGAGACAATTCGCAAAACTTTGTGATGCGCTATATTCAAGTCAGTCTTGTGGTGCACCTTCTTGTTTCGTTCTTACCATTCGCAAGCCTAAAGAAAGAGACGAGCTTCTGGAGTTTCAATGCTTTGCTCATAATGAGGTTTATCGAAGCCTTTATTTATGCTGTTGTGCTTTTCATCGGCTTGGCTTTAGCGCTGTTGTCTGTAGATAAGCTTCTCGGTATTGATGTTTACGAAAAGCTTTATCTTTGGATTTGGTTCTTCTCTGCGCTGTTCTTTCACCCAATACTTTTTCTTGGCAAATTGCCAAAAGACTTCTCAAGCGCACTTGATGAATTGAAGTATCCCACCGGTTTGCAGTACTTCGTGCAGTACCTCTTGATACCTCTTGTGACTTTGTTCACTCTGATCTTGTATTTGTATATGGCCAAGATTCTCGTCACTCTGACTTGGCCGAAAGGGTACTTAGGCTGGTTGGTCTCTATCATTTCAGTGCTTGGTGTACTCAATCTGTTGCTACTTGATCCGCTTCAAAAGTCTATTGATTGGATTAAGGGCTACGCCAAGGTTTTCTACATCGCCATGTTTCCGCTGCTCATTATGCTGTTCGTAGCCGTATTTAAGAGAATTGAAGCCTACGGTGTTACCGAAAAGCGCTACGCCTTGTTCTCGTTAGGTGGCCTTTTGGTTTTCATCATGCTCTATTTCTTATTGAGCAAAACGAAAAATATAAAAGTGATCCCGGTAACCTTGAGTTTGACACTGCTGTTGACACTGTTTGGGCCATGGAGCGCTTATAGCGTTTCAAGAAGGAGCCAAATGGCTCTGGTCGAGGCACTATTGATTAAAAATGGATTGCTCGAGAATGGTAAAGCCAAACCGAGCGAGAAGGTTGAAATCGATCACGAGCAAGCAAAACGCATAACTAACATTTTAGACTATTTGGTGAAGAATCACGAACCCAAGCACTTGGAGGTCTGGTTTTCAAAAGAGGTCTTAGATAGCGTCTGGGCATCAAGTTTAGTTGTAGACTACACAGGCTATCGTGGTCGTTTTCGCAAATCTAGCCATGCGCTTGTGGAGTACATGGGGGTTCCTTACACCACCCGGTGGAGCTACGATTCGTTCAGAAATTTTACGATCAATCACCCAACTGCTCCCGCTGTTGTGCCAATTGCTGGAGACTATACGCATGCAATCAAGCACGACCTTTACTCAGACAGTGAGTACTCAAGAGCTGCAGGTGATTTGCCCTATGGATTGAAATTCAAGCGGGGAGAGGACTACAGCTTTGAAGTTGGAAAAACTGATCAATTGCAGCAGGTAGATCTCAAAGCTCTTGCTCAGAAATGGCTGGCTGTTCCTTTTGATGAGCGAGATCAAATTCCAATGAAAGATTTTGAACTAATATTGGGTGAAGGCTGCAACTGCAAACTGATATTTCATAGTCTTAGAGGAGAGAAAGACCGCAACAGCATTCGTATTACAGGGGTGAACTTCACTTTGTTGGTAAAAGAGTAGTTAGGCGTCTAAAGGCAACTTAGAAGTTGTTGAGCTCTCAGGTTCCCCTAGGGGCTTTTCGCCTTTTTGGTTTGCGGTGAGGCCTTCAGTTCATTGCTTTTTTTCTTTTTTAGGTGAGGCCGAAAAAATTATCTCAAATTCACCAAGTTGCTCGGTCACTGTTTTTGAAAGCTTCTTGAGCGTCTTGAGGTTCTATTTGTTTCGAATATGTTGATAAGCTGTCGCTTTAGGGTTGAGAATGACTTTGACTGACGAAATGGACTCCTTGGCCAGGCCCGTGCAAAGTTGACCTTTCGAGCTCTTCCAAACTGGGTGTAAATCGCTTGCGTAAAAATCTGCGGTCGTCATCATATAGCAAGAGCCGTCTCCAAGCCGTTTCGCAATCGAGGGTGTGTCTGAGATCGCAAATTCGACTAGTTTCTTGTCGAGCTCAATGACAGATTTTGAGAGTTTAGTGACTAGAGATTCAGGCACGGTCTTAGTCGGCATTTCTGCCTTGCAAAAGTAGCTAAGGGTTGGTGGCGGCTCGCATGCGTAGCCGGATGCTGTAAGAAACAGGAGCGAAGACAGAATTGTCATTTTCATAAAATCATCCTTCGGGCTATTGATTTGGGTTGTTGAGGCGTTGTTGGTGAAGAAAGGCTTGAGTAGACAAAAACAAGAGCATTGCCAGCACACCGGCCAGCATAACAAACAGCTCAGGGCCTATGGTTCTGGGGCTTGACACTTTCACAAAGAAAAGGCCGATCAATGTTGGAGCGACATACTGATTGGCGAACAGAAGGCCAAAGACAAGTTTGTTACTTGGGTGCGCAGCGAGAAACCTCCACAGAAATAAATCGCGATTTGAAATCACGGCGCTGACGGCAAATGCACCCATGAAAGCCATCTCAAGTAGACTTATGCCAACTCTAGGGTCAGCAGAAGAACTCAAGTAAGTTGGGGTGCCTAAAAGATGCCCCATCATACTCAATCCTCCAGGAAACAAAGCTAAGTGCAGGAGGATGTCATCGAGGATGAAGTAAGAGCGAGGGGTTGGCCGTACTAAGATTAGCACCTCGTACAAACAGAATAGTATCAAGCCAAGCGAAGTAAAAATTGAGGTAGGTACAAGGCCTGGCATCGTTTGCAAAACAAGAGAGGGCACGAGCCAAGGCATAAGAAGACTCGAGGCGTTGCCGCAGGCTACGATCCCCAGTATTGCGAGGCTCATTGGCTTGCCCCAGGTAGGAACTCTGGTTGCCGCCAGTTGCACTCCCGTCATTCCTAGCAAAGAGAGGGCCGTGAACGGAGACATGACTGGTGAGTCGGCCGAATAAAACAGGCCTTCTCCCGATAGCCACCAAAATAAGCTGATTAGAGCTGAGGCAAAAATCAACTCGTTAAGCGTGAGATAGATCTTTGAACTTCGCAAGAGCCTATAGAGCACCGCCGTCGAACCTTTGGTTTATTTTAATTGCTTGTAGACTTTCATGGCTTTATCTCCCTCTGTTTTGATTTGTTTGGAGATTTCGTTCATTTCGGCCATAACAGTGTGGCTTTTCATGTGAGGAGCTACAAAAGCCGTCTTTTGTTTGCCGACCTCTTTGACGAATTCGTTTGAGACCACCTCAGCCTGCTTAGTTAGTGCATCCATTTTGTCTAGATTCATGTCCACTTTTTTAAGCAGGGCAAGTTTGTCTGGAAACTTAGCAGCCTTTTTTTTGTTCTTGTTGTGAATGTCTCTGTTCTTTTTTGCTGCCGCTTTTGCATTTTTGAATGACTTGTCGACTTTGGATTTCAATTGTTTCACATCGACTTTGTAGATCTTGTTTGCCTTGATTATCTTCATGAACTTGTTGCTGGACTTCACGTAGGCATTTGCTTCTTTTCGAAAGACCTCATTGTACTTCTTGGCAGTGTCGCGGAAGGCCTCAATTTTCTTGAACTCAGGCTCATTGCTTTTGACCTTCTTCTTGCCCTTTATGGCTGAAAGCATCTGACCTTTTACTTTGCCAAATTCGCTTTTTGACTTTTGGTAAGCGAGCTTTTGCTCTTTCATTTTTTTCAACTGAGCGTTCAACTGAGGGTAGGGCGAACTTGATTCGTCAGCACCCGATTCAATGAGAACTTTATAAGCAGAGGCTTTGTCTTCGTAGTCTTTGACAAGCTGGTTGTCGAATTTGCGAAGTTGCTTATCCATCTTTTTAGTTTGCTTCTTAATATCTTTCGTTTTGTAGCTGTAGGTAATGGCACAACCATTCAAAAGACTGATGCAGACTAAGGCAAAAAACAGATTTTTTAACATCGGAGATCTCCCGCTTAGAATGAGGCCTAATCTTACGGCCAGGAGAGGTGAATGCAAAGGCCACTATAACCTTGCGCGTTAATAGGCAATTGAATTGATAGCTACACAGGGGAGAGTAAACTGAGGAGGCATGGCAAAAAAAAATAGAGAAATTAATGTTTTCAGCACCTCGGCGATTGATCTTTTTGCCTCGGCCCTTGGTGTTTTTATTGTCTTGGTAATGATTCTGTTTCCATATTTTGGCAAAAAGTCTGTTGAGCCTCCGACTCCAGTAGCTGCCGATACGACTAATGTTGAAGAGCTCAAAGAAGCGCTAAAAAAAATGACCGAGTTTTCAGAGTCGCTAGAACAGAAGGTCGAGGAGACTCAAAAGAAGCTGCAAAAAACTGAGGCAAAGACAGAGACTCTGCAAAAAGAGATCAAAGAAAAGAAGGTTGAGATCACCACTCTAAAAGCTCAGATACCCGAGCCTCAGCCTGAACCTACCGTTGATCCAGATGCTAATTTGAAGAAGCTGAAGAAAGTCATTCAAGCTCTTAAGCAAGTGAAGACAGAAAAAGAGACTATCGAAGCCAGAAATCAAGAGCTTGAACAGCAAGTGCAACAAATTAAAGAGGTGACTCAGCAAAAAGAGCAAATTGAGTCTCAAAACCAACAGCTGAAAAAACAGCTGGAGGAGCTGAAAGAGTCTGTGAATCAATCCTCGCAGCAAGAAAATTCGAACTTTATGGCCGTGATTATTCAGTGGCCAACTCTCAAGCACGATATCGATTTGAAAGTGATTTCACCATCTAAGAAGAAGTACGATTTTAAAAAACGGCGACACAAAGGTAATCCTGCCCAGTTCACTCTAGATTCTCGTACGGGCCCTGGCTCTGAGGTCTGGCAAACGAGTGAGCTTGAACCTGGTGTTTATAAGATCAAGTACAAGTTCTACAACCAGTATGGAAACACTGAAAACGCGAAGGTTCAGGGTCGTGTGTTTACAAAGTCAGGCTCTGTTGAGTTGCCAGAGAAAACGCTGACCTTTCCGGCGGGTCGTGATGCTGAGTTTCGCTTTTCTGTTGATGAAGATGGAAAGATCCGCATTCTTTAAAGAGTTTTAATCTGTAGACACATGAGATTGTGTCAGTTGTAATCAGCTGAGACCCAGGGAGGCCCAAAATGGCGACACACTTAACTGTTTATTTGTCTGGTGAAATTCATACTGATTGGCGTGATCAAATTGTAAAGGCCTGTGCTAAAAGCGAGTTACCAGTTGAGTTTGTCGGGCCCGAACTTGACCATGCAACGAGCGACAACATAGGTCAGCAGATCCTTGGAGAAGAGTCTCAACCTTTTTGGAAGGACCACAAAGCCGCAAAGTTAAATGCCGTGAGGAACCGCACAAATATGGAGCTTTGCGATGTGGTTGTTGTGAGGTTTGGCGACAAGTACAGGCAATGGAACGCAGCCTTTGATGCAGGATTAGCTATTGCCGAAGGAAAAAGCTTGATCACTTTGCACGATGAGAATTTAGATCACGCACTAAAGGAGATCGATGCAGCCGCACTTGTGACTGCTCGCTCTAATGAGCAAGTCGTTGAAGTGCTAAAATACGTTTTAAAGTCTTAAAGTTTAAAAGACTAAGTCTACAGCCTTGATTGTACTACCAGCCGCAGCAGTCGGTCGTTTGGACTTTCTGTAACAATCTTAACAATTGTCAGTTTATGTGACCTTAAAGTGGTCTAAATTCGAGTAGAGCTTTCAGGGTTGGCTCAAAATCCGCCCTGAAGGGTTTGCAATTGTATCGGTTTCTGAATCTTTCATGGGCAAAAGCAGTTTGGCCTTGCACCTTGCGCTCACGGGAAAACGAACAACCAGTTGAATCGGTTTTGGGATAAGAGATTCAACAGAACTAAGGAGAAAGAGATGAAGGCAATTCTTTCAGCACTACTAATTGGTGGTCTTTTTAGCTTTGGCGCTTCTGCATCTAACGTACAAGTTAGCGGATGCGTAATGAAAGACCTATATGTGAAGTCTGTTAACATTCTTTTGATCAAAAAGGGCACAGGCTATGCCACTTTGACTTGTGATGGCGATGGCCCAGGCGTGGCTATGACTAAGCAAGTTTCTATCGCCGTCGCAGGCGTTGGTGTTGGTCTTGGAACTTTTGAGTTCCACGGAGCAGAAGTTCAATTGGGAATCAACAACCCATATGATCTCGAGGGTCAGTATTTCGTAGTTAACGGCGACGCAGCAGTTGTTGTTGGCGGTGGCTTGAACTTGGGTCTTCGTGCTTATGAAGAAGGCGGTCTAAGCTTCAAACTTGGTATTCAAGGCGGAGAAGGTATCGGTGTTGGTATCGCAGCTACGACTTGGACTTTCACAATCGTAGACTAAGGTCGAGCAAAAGACTTTCAGTAATAAAAAACCAAGCGCCTCTGCGCTTGGTTTTTTTGTGACTATCTCAAGCTATGAAGTTACTAGTTAAAAAAGTGTGGCAATAGTTAATCGCCAATTGCTTCATAAAATTAATGGGCTAGACGTGCCGCTAGATTTGTTTGGCAAACTGCATCTTAACTTCAAATCGAGTAAGTTGAGCCCGAAAATGTAAGCATGTCAAAGAACCCTCCCATTGAATTGTTAGAAGCTTTTTTTGAACACTCACTCGACTTACTTCGTATCGCTAATGAGCAAGGCTACTTTGAATATTTGAACCCGAGTTGGTCAGAGCTTTTGGGGTACTCGATGGAAGAGTTGACCTCAAGACCTTATGTCGATTTTGTTCACCCAGTTGATCTCAGTCTCAGCGAAGAAGAGGCCGGGGCCCGAGCAAAATGGGTCAGTGAAAGTGTAAATGTTGATTCTCTTAATCGGTACGTTAAAAAAGATGGCAGCTATGTTTGGTTAGCCTGGAAGACTCATATCTTCGGCAAGTTTTTGTTGGCATCGGTTAAAGATGTGACTGAACTTCTATAGCAAAGACGACATTTTGAAAACGTACAGAAGATTGCCAAGATCGGGGCTTGGAGACTCGACATTAAAGATATGTCGACTGAATTGACTGCCGGAACCTTAAAAATTCATGGTTTACCAGAAGACAGCCCAACTCCTCATGCGGCTGAGGGAATCAAATACTACTCTGAAGAAGATCAGCCCAAGATCACCAAGTGTGTTGAAGATTGTATCCAGCACAAACAACCCTACGATGATATTTTTGGCTTTTACCCCAAAGGTGGTGGCAAGATCTGGGTCAGAGCTAACGGTCTGCCGGTAACAAATGATAAAGGTGAGCTTAGAGAGCTGGTCGGGACCTTTCAGGATGTGACGAATCAGGTAAAGCTACTTGAAGACTTTGAGGAGCATTCAACATGGTTGAATAGCATTATTCAGAATGCCCCGGGTATGGTTTACCAGTACAAAGTGAATGCAGATCGCAAAACCGATTTTCCTTTTATCAGTAAGCAGGTGATGGAGATTTACGAGATTGAACCTGAAGAGCTAAAGGAGAATCCCGACTTGCTCATGGCAATGGTTCATCCAGAAGGCCTTTTAGGTCTTCAAGAGGCGATTGCAGAGAGTGCTGCCAAGATGTCACAGTTTGAGTGGCAGGGGCGGTTGATCTCGAAATCAGGGGTCATCAAAACGATTTATGCTAGATCTATTCCGAGAAGGCTAGTTGATGGCAGCCTACTGTTTGATGGAATCATGATCGATGTGTCATCTCGAGTTCGCCTTGAGCAAGACCTAGAGCACGAAAGAGATCGACTGATCCATGCCAGTAAGCTTGCCTCAATTGGAGAGCTCGCCGCTGGTGTTGGTCATGAAATCAACAACCCTTTAATGATCATACGAGGGCATCTCGATCTTTTTCAGCGCTCTCTTGAAATGGATAAGCCAATTAAGCCCCAAACTCTTTCTAAGGTAAGAGATGCGGTTTCTCGGATTGCCGAAATTGTTAATGGTCTCAGAGTCTACGCAAGACAGGATGATGCCTCAACTGACAACTTGAGAGTTGCATCTGTGGTTACAAAAACGACAAGCCTAGTTGGAGAAATTTATCAGAAAGACGGTATCCGTCTTAACTTTGAGTGCGATGACGAAAACTTGTTCGTCGAGGCAAGTGAGGGGAGGCTTCAGCAGGTTTTGATGAACTTGCTTGGTAATGCGCGTGATGCTGTGATCGGTCGGTCTCGCCCCGAGATTACGATAAAGACTAAGTCCTACTCCGATAGCGTTGTCATTGAGGTGCAAGACAATGGCTGTGGCATTAACCAAGAAAAGAAAGACAAGGTTTTTGAGTCCTTTTTCACTACGAAACCAGTCGGCCAGGGTACTGGCATGGGGCTTTCAATATCCTCAGAGCTTGTTAAAAATATGGGTGGAGATATCTCACTAGAGTCAGAAGAGGGTAAAGGCACCTCATTCTTTGTGACCTTGCCAGCTGCAAAAGCTGAAAATGTGGTGTCGATGCAAGCAGAGCATTCTACAGTGTTAGAGGATCTTCAAGTATCTGTTCTTATTTTAGATGACGAAGAGGGGGTTCGAGAGGTTCTTGAAATTCTCCTCGAAGATCTGGGCATGTCTGTTAAGACCTCTGGCTCTGGAGAAGAAGCTTTGGCAATGATGCAGACTCATAGCTTTGACATCGTTTTTACCGACCTCAAAAAGCCTGGTATGTTGGGCGATCAGTTCATCGAGAATGCCCGCGCTAAAGGTTTTGATGATTCTAACTTCGTAGTCATTACAGGTGGAGTTGAGCAAGCGGTATTGGATAGTTTGCGCAGTCAAGGGTTTCCAATTCTCTTGAAGCCGGTTGCTATGGAAGATGTAACTGAGGTCTTGCGAGAGCGTGCAAAATTTCATGTGGCCTAGGGCTGTAGTTACAAATCTGCTCGTTTTTTGTCTTGGCTAAGT
>JABSOQ010000068.1 GCA_013216195.1 Bdellovibrionales bacterium | reverse complement strand
CTCAGTTTTGGTAAGGATGGTAACATGCCCAAAGTAACAGTGACCCGCGCTACAAGCTTAAGCGCCAAAGAGACCTACGAGAAAATCACCAATATGCTTGAGACGGACAAAGAGCTAAACAAGCTCGATCCTGGCTACAAGTGCGATTTTGATTCTGGCAGCTTGAGTGGATCAGCTGTGGGCAAACAATTTAAAGCGAAGATGCAGATCAAATCAAAGGGCGATGGCTCTGAAGTGGAGCTAAACGTGGATCTGCCGATGACTCTGACATTGGTCAAAGGCTTGGTGAAGAGCACGCTTCAAAAAAAGGTTGATGCCCTTCTGCCATCTTAGTGGCAATTGCTGACTTCAGTGGGTGGGTTTAAACTTGGCTAAAAAGAAATCAAAGACTAAAGCTCAAAAAGTAAAAGCAGTTGAAAAGGCTCAAACTAGCACTTCGACAGATGAGTTTATTGATGTCGAAGCCGAAATTGTAGACGAAGAGCTCACCGAAGCCGACGTTATTGAACCTGAAATCATTGAAGCCGATAGTGCCGATTCTGAGCCTCTCGATTCTGACATAGATTTAAGCGAACTCTCTAGCGAAGGAGCCGAAAGCTCCGACTCTAGATCTCTAGCCGCTACTGATGCCATGGGCCAGTACATGGCAGAGGTAGCGAGGTACCCAGTTCTTAGCAAAGAAGATGAACAAGAGCTGGCAATTCGTTACCGAGAGACGGGCGACCCCAAAGCCGCAGAGGCACTTGTGACCGCCAACTTGCGCTTCGTTGTCAAAGTGGCTGCCGAGTACACCAAGTTTGGTTCAAAACTGATAGATCTCGTACAAGAGGGCAATGTCGGCCTGATGCACGCAGTGAAAGAGTTCAATCCCTATAAAGGCGTCAGACTGATCACTTACGCGGTTTGGTGGATACGTGGCTACATTCAAGAGTACCTCATGAGACAGTACTCGATGGTCAGAATTGGAACGACAGCCAATCAGAGAAAACTCTTCTATCAACTACAGAAACAGAAACAAGAACTTGAAGAGCTCGGTTACCGAGAGGGAGTGAAGCTGCTCAGTGGAAGGCTTGGAATCTCTGAAAAAGAGGTTGAGTCTATGCACAAGCGACTAACCCAACGTGACGTCAGTCTCGACCAACCTGTCAGCCAAGCTGATGGCTCTACAACGTTGATGGATTTTCAGACTGAAGATTACGACGACTCAATTATCGAGCTACTTGGTACGGCCGAGGAAGTGGCAATTCTCAGAGAAAAAATTGACGAAATTCGACCCACACTCAATGACAGAGAAATTGAGCTGCTAGATGAGAGACTCTTAGCCGAAGACCCGATCACGCTTCAAGAGATTGGTGAAAAGCATGGGGTCAGCCGAGAGGCCGTAAGGCAAATGGAAGCCAGGGTCATCAAAAAACTTCGCACAGCTCTCACTGAATAATTGAGCCAAGCCGATTCCCAGGCAGTTTGTTGAAAAAATTGGTAATTAATTGTTTGTAAGATGCATAAGAAATTACCTGCCTTGGCAAAGCCTTGGACCTCACCTCCTCTTGACGGTAGGTATTATAGCAAACGAGGGGGATTCGAATGAAACTTTTAATTTTGGCTTTATTCTCATTAACAGCGATCTCAGCAAATGCAGTCGTCACCAAAGACTGCCCTGATAAGATTTTGGTTGTTTACGCAGAACCACTGGTGATCTCAGCAATGCAGTACGAGATGGACCGAGCTATGCCTGAGGGCTCTTCAGTCGGTGGTGAGCTGGAGCTTATGTCCAAATCGAATGGTCAATGTGACTACAGGCCTACTGAAGACAGCGAGGACAAACGCATTTACCGCGTGCGCCTAGAGGGAACCTTCCGAAAGGGCTCTAGCAACCCTGCAGTGTTGATCGCCCACATCAGCTTCGGCAGGAACTACAGGCATGCCAGTGACATTCGAGTGTATCACTCGCTAGAGTCTCTGAGTACAGACGGAATTGAAGTCAAAGGTGTAGCCCGGTTAAACGTGATGATGGAGCGTTGCTACTATGGATGCGTCTCTTACCCTGAGCGAGTGGGCGAATTCGAACAGTATCTTTACGAATAGACCAAGCTGGTTATAGTGAATATTGAATGTGGCCGGTAGCCAAAGTAGAAAGGCTTGAGTCGTCCCAGGCCCCGACCACATTCGAAAGCCTGCTCAAGTTCCATGTGCAAAAACAAGCACAGACGCCTGCTGCTCAAGCCCGAAGGCTTTCAACAGCCCTGTACTCTGAGGCAAATTAGAACCTACCATGGCTCCTTCTCTCTTCCTGACCCCTCAGGTGAATTCAGTAAATTCAAGTCTCATACCAGTGCACAGACGTACAATTTGTTGCCCAATGATTACGACTTCGTCAACCGTACAGAGGGTCAACGAATTCTCAACTGGTCATGGTCAAACTCTTATACCTGATGAAACATATTGTGATTGCAAGGCTCGCTGGATCTCTCGAAGCAATTTCACTGGCTCAAAAAAAAGGGCAGTCACGCTGCCCTAATAAATCCAGAATAAAAACGCCAAAGCTGTTAGCTAGCTTCAACCTCTTGATCAAAGTGCTGAGACAGCTTGCCTCTTAACCTTGAAATTGCTTGCGCATGCAGCTGAGATACACGTGACTCAGTCACTCGCAAAATCTTACCAATTTCTTTCAAATTCAAGTCTTCATAATAATAGAGAGAAAGCACCAGGCGTTGACGCTCTGGCAACTCTTCAATTGATTGAGTCACAACATTTTTAACTGATTTGAGGTTCAGCTGATTAAATGGATTATTCAGCTTGCAGCCCTCTAACAGGTTCAAAATGGACTTCTTATCAACGTTACTGAAAGTCGCAGCATCATCTATCGACAGAACTGAAACAGGGCGAACCTGATTCACGAGATCATGGAACTCATGAATTGTAATGCCCAGCTTGTTACAGACCTCTTCATCTGTTGGAGACCTTCCAAGCTCAGCTTCGAGGTTCACAAAGGTACGATCGAGCATCTTAGCTTTGTCTCGTACACTTCTTGGAACCCAATCCTGCGCTCTCAGCTCATCTAAGATAGACCCTCGAATCCGAAACTCAGCATAAGTCTTAAACTTATTGTCTCTCGTTGGATCGTACTTCTCGATGGCGTCCATCAAGCCAATCACTCCTGAAGAAATCAAATCATCAAGTTCTATATTAGAGGGCAGACGTACAGCGATCTTCTGTGCAATAAACTTGATAAGAGGAGCATACTCCATAATCAGCTTATCTTTTTGCTGAGGAGTCAGCTTGTTTGGCTCTTCTTTATATTTTCGTAATAGCGAACTACTATTGTTATTACTCATTTAATTCCCCGCTCTTGACACCCTTTTATTTTATCAAAATGAGAACTATTCCAAAAGTCCTATTCTTTTCATGCCACTCCAGAGACATGTTCCCAAAAAAACTGGATGGCTCCTTTAGCCTCCTGTATCTCATCGAGATGACTTATTTTTTCAGCTAACCCTCTGAAAGCCTCTGCTGAAGCGGAACTTGGTGCTACCTCAGAAACCAATTGTTGCGATCTTGTTGCCTGTCTCAAATTGAGATCAGCCCGAATATCTCCCATATAGTCTAGGCTCACACACAAGAATTGATCAGCTACATCGCATAGCCTTTTGTATAACCGCAGGCCCTCAGTCTCACTTCCAACCTGATTGCTGACGATAGAGAACTTTGTTTCTCCACGTTTTTGATTGAGCACCTTGATCAGTGCATAAGCATCAGTAAGACTTGAAGGATCAGGGGTCACCAAAATCACAATCTGTTGAGCTGCCGAATTCAGGTGCAACACGTTCTCATCAATACCTGGTGCGGTATCAATCAACATGTAGTCGTAAGCTGTGTCCAGATCTGAAACCTGCTGAAGCAAAGAGTATCTCTGCTGTATGCTCATCTGGTGCAAACCATAGACTCCACTTCCACCAGGAATAAGATCAATATTTGGTCTTAACGGATGAATAACCTCCTGTAACATTTTTTTCCCAGACAGCACATCGTGGATACTGTGTTGAGCTCTCGATCCGAACATAATATCGATGTTTGCCATACCGAGATCTCCATCGAGTACAAGCACTCGACTGCCCTCTTGTGAAAGTTGGTAGGCTAAGTTAGAGACCGTAGTTGTTTTACCAACCCCGCCTTTACCTGAAGTTATGCTGATTGTTTTGGTCATCAAGCTGGCCCCATTTTTACTGTGAGAAGTGTTAATCATTCGCGCCCTCGCTCTTTTTAAACTTAGTAATCTTAAATATCAGGTCTACAATCCGCTCTTTGGTGGCTGGCTCGATATCCTCTGGTATAGAAGAGCCAATGCCAAAAGAGTGAAGTGGAGTGTCAAATTTCTCTTGAAAGTTGAATATCAAACCATGGTGAGTGGTTTCATCGAGGTTTGTGAAGATCACATCGTCAAAGCCGATCATTTTGTATCTGCTAGCGATTTCGTAAGCGTCTTCATCTCTCGCGAGTACACTTTGAACATAATGAACCGAACGCCCACCCATTTTTGGAGGCATGATACTTCTTATAAAGTCAGTCTCAGAGATAGACTTCAAGTTCATACCCGGAAAGTCGACTAATATATGATCAACCTTTGCTAGCTTCTTCTCAAGAACCTGCCAATCAGACTTTCTTCGGATGATTGCAAAGGGCACGTTCAAGATCTGAGCGTAAATCTTCAGCTGCTCTGCGGCCCCAACCTTTTGAGAATCAGTTGTAACGATGGCCACTGACTTCTTTTCGCAAATTACCATATGGCTCGCAAGCTTCACAAGGCTTGCCGTCTTACCATGACCAGATGGCCCCATAAACACATGGTACTTGTTGTTGGTTCGACCCTCAGCAACTCTTGTGTGGCTCATTATGTGCTGAGCCATCCAAGCGTTTACGAAAGCCTTCTTTTTCACCTGATCAGGTGGTAACTTGTCTTGTGCTTGCTTGAGTGCCGAGACCAAGAAGTCTTTTGCTATACCTGCGTTGATCAACTTTTCATAAAGAAAACTTAAGTCATAGTGAATGCCTTCATCGGCTCCTGGATGCATGTTCACAAAGTTTTGAGGCACCGGCTGAAAGTCTTTTACCAAGCTTTTTAGTCTCTTGATCTCATTTCTAAGTGAGCTAATCTCTTCGGTGACCTTTTCGCCGTTGTCATAAACAACTGCCTTTTTTCGAACCTTTTGTGGCTGTGGCTGAACCTCAGGTTCATCAAAAAGACCTGCTGCCCCAGACAAAGCTCTTTGAGCCGCATCTTTGATTCGATCTTGCGCTGAAGCTGAGAGCTCCTCCCCATCTACGTTTACCTGTTGCTGAGTAGCCTGAGGCACTGGCTGAGCTGCTGGTATCATTGATGCGGGCACAGCTTGTGGAAACGGATTTCTGACCTGCTCAGCCTGCAAAGCAGCACTGCTCTCGGCCGGGTGATCGTCTCCTATATCGATGTAGGGAGTTCTTGTGAAAACCTTCTGCTTCTGCTCTTGCTCTTTTTGATACTGATTCACAACTTGATCGATAAACTGTCGTTGCCTAGCAGCCGGTGCTTTGGTGTACCGCTCTCGATTGATCTCATTCAGCCTTTGTTCAGCAAGATTCTTTTTCTGAATCATCTCGTCAGTTACAGCAGCTGTTACTTGAACGCTCGACTCACCCTTCAGCCCGAACCCACCTCGGAAGTCTTTAGCTGAGAGAATTATGGCTTCAGGCCCGAGGCTCATTTTCACCATTTCTAGCGCTTCTTTCATAGACTTTGCTTCAAACTTTTTAACTTGCATTCGCCATCTCCACTGTTCCTACCGCAGCTACTTGCGCATCTGCAGAGAGTTCGTTGTGCGCAAGCACCACGAGTTGAGGAATAAATCGACTTATAAGCTTGTACAGATGACGTCTTGAAGTTGGCGACGTCATTAAGATTGGTTGTCCGGCAATTTCAGGATGTTGCTCTATCGTGTTCGCCACTTGAGTGATTAGTATTTGAGCTGTTGATGGATCCATGACTAACTGAACCCCCTGCTCAGTTTGGATCAGAGAGTTCGCAATAAACTCCTCCAAATGAGGATCTAGCGTAATTACTGGCACTTCACCCTCGTCACTCATATATTTCGCAGTAATGCCTCTGGCCAGAGACCGCCTTACCGACTCTGTTAGAACTTCTGGGTCTTTTGATTTACTCGACTCATCAGCCAAAGTTTCAAAGATCGTCAGCAAGTCGCGTATCGACACCTGCTCTTTTAGTAAATTCTGAAGCACTTTCACGACTCCACCAAGGCTGAGACCATCTGGAATCAGATCTTCTACAACTTTTGGATGTGTCTTTTTAAAGTTTTCAATCAAGTTATCAGCTTCTTGACGACCGAACATCTCATGGGCATGGGTCCGTAAGATCTCTGTCAAATGGGTCGCCATCACTGTTGGTAAGTCGACCACAGTGTAGCCCGAAATCTCGGCCTCTTCCTTGAGAGCCTTATTGATCCAAAGGGCGTCCAAACCGAAGGCAGGCTCTTTCGTAGGAATACCTTCAACTTGATCGATCACATTGCCTGGGTCCATCGCCATGACTGAGTCAGATCTAAGCGTGCCGCCACCAACTTTGTTGCCTTTAATAAGCACTCTGTATTCGCCTGGCTCCAGCTGCAAGTTGTCACGAATGTGCACGCTCGGTATGATTATGCCCATATCAACTGCAAACTGCTTTCTGATACTCACAATACGCTCGAGAAGATCACCACTTTCTTGTGATTCAACGATATTGATCAGACCGTAGCCGACCTCTAGTTCAATAAGATCAAGTGGCAATAAGCTCTCGATGTTCTCTTTTTGTGGCTTCTTGGCTTCTTCTTCTTTGGCCCTCTGCTGTTGCTCTTCCTTCTCTTTGTCGTACTTTGTTATCACCCATGCGATGCCAACCATGATCAGAGCCATAAGCATAAATGGAAAGGTCGGCAGCCCTGGCACCAAAGCCAGCATCGCTAGTACACCACCAACAATCGCAACTGCTCTTGGTTTTAGAAACAATTGACCTGTTATCTCATGGCCTACATTCTTGTTAGAAGAATTACGAGTCACGACCATACCAGCTGCAGTCGAAATAATCAGAGCTGGGATCTGTGACACAAGACCATCACCTATTGTCAGCATAGTGTAGGCTTGAGCTGCATCGGCAACACCCAGATCTCTCTGAAAGACACCAACTAGAAGTCCGCCGACAATATTCACTACCGTAATGATGATACCGGCGATGGCATCACCCCTTACGAACTTACTGGCACCATCCATTGAACCGTAGAAGTCGGCTTCGGCTTCAATCTCTTTTCGACGGGATCTTGCCTCTTGCTCTGTAATAAGGCCTGAGTTCAGATCTGCATCAATTGACATTTGCTTACCTGGCATCGCATCTAATGTGAATCTTGCTGCGACTTCAGCGACCCTGCCTGAACCTTTGGTGATCACAATGAAGTTGATGACCACCAGAATAATAAAGACGATCAAACCAATAACGTAATTGTCGCCCACCACAAAATTACCAAAGGCAGAGATCACCTGACCGACTGAATCAGATCCGTTATGCCCCTCAGCCAAGATCAACCGTGTTGAAGCTACGTTCAACGACAGCCTAAACAAGGTTGTCATCAATAGAAGGCTCGGAAACACACTGAAATCTAAAGAGCGATCGGTGTACATGGCCACCAGAAGTACCAACAATGCAAGGGTCAGTGAGCCCGTTAGCGCAAGGTCGAGAATAATGGCAGGGAGTGGTATCATCATCACGGTGAGGATACCGATCAGACCAAACGCGACCATTAAGTCCACATTTTTTGTGTACTTCTCAAACCGCTTTAAAAACTGAAATAGATCTTCCACTTACCCTAGCCTCTTCTTAATTTTCTCTTTAACTTGTAAACATAAGACAGAACCTCAGCCACTGCTGTGTAGAGCTCTCGAGGAATCTGTTGCCCAACTTTCAAGGTCTTGTACATAGCCCGAGCCAATGGCTTGTTCTCAACCAACGGAATCTTGTGCTCCTTTGCAAGTTCACGAATCTTGAAGGCGAGATGGTCAGCACCCATCGCAACAATAGTTGGAGCCACCATATTTTCGTCATACTTTAGCGCTACTGAAATGTGAGTTGGGTTTGTCACGATGACGTCGGCCTTCGGCACATCTTCCATCATTCTTTTGTTTGCAAGTTCTCTTTGAACTTTTTTAATTCTAGATTTGATCAGTGGGTCACCTTCTCGAGACTTCATCTCTTCTTTGACCTCTTGACGACTCATCATCATCTTTTTTTCAAGCTCATATTTTTGATATAGAAAATCTATACCAGCAATGACTGATACAAAAAATGCCACAGATGCCACTATCTTTATCGTGATCGTGCCTAAATAAGCCATAACCTGCTCAACCGAGTAAGATTGTAGCTGCGGTATTTTGTGAACCTCGTCTTCTAGAACCAACCAAACAATTAGCCCAACACAACCCACCTTCAAAACTGCCTTAATACCCTCGACTACGGAGCGAAGACTGAATAGCCTCTTTAGCCCCTCAGTGGGATTGATCCGCTCAGGCTTGAACTGAAGAGCCTCTTCATTGTAGAGAAAGCCTACCTGAACAGCCCCTGAGGCGAAAGACATCACCAGCAACACGGCCATAAGTGGCAAAAGCATAATGACAAGTTTCAAGCCAGCAAATCTAGCCAGATTCACCCAGTCACCCTCACGGGCTACTGAAACAAGACCTTCACCGAAACTCATTCTAAAGATGTCAGTTAGAGAACTCAGAAAAAGTGGACTAATAAAATACAAGATAGCCACTGCCGAAAACAGAAACATAGCAGAAGCAAGCTCTTTTGTCTGAGCTACCTGACCTCGCTTGCGAAAGTCTTCACGCCTTTGCTGCGTGGGTTCTTCCGTTTTTTCCTGATCGTTATCTTCAGCCATGCTTCCTCTAAATTATGATGAGCTCTAGAGCTCTTTCACAAATGCAAATAGTCTTGTCGTTGTCAGTTCCATTAACCCTTCCATCTGCCAAATCAGCAGAGGAATCGATACAGTCATGACAAACAAACCAACCAAAATGTTTACTGGTAAACTCGTAATCAACACGTTGATCTGGGGAACTGTTCTCCCGATCACTGCCATACCTACGTTAACAAAGAAGATCGAAATCAAAACCGGGGCCGATAGGCTGAAGCCGATCTCCATGATCTCTTGCATGAAAATGCCAATAGAATTGAAATGGCTAAGGTTCAGAAGCTCGCCCGACAACGGGATCACTCGAAAAGAGTCAATTAGCCCACCAATTAGAAGATGATGAGCATTAATGGCCAAGAAAAACAGAGACGCAATCACAATTTTGAACTGTTCAATGCTGGTCACCTGCCCACCAAATGCCGGATTAAACAGCTGCGAGCTCGACAAACCGATTGTGATACTTATAAGTTCACCTGCGATCCTGATGGCGAAAAAGAAGAACCTTGCCAAATAGCCAAATACAAGACCAATGAAGACCTCTTTAACTGCCAAAATCATTATCTGCGTAGACAACAGCTCCTCATTCAATGCGCTATGGTCAACCACAGGGAATATCAACATCGATAGCAAGAGTGCGAACAAGATCTTTAGCGTATTTGGTACATTCGGCACTCCAAATACAGGCCAGCTGACCACGAATGCAGACATTCGCATCATCACTAAGAAGAATGCGAGAATCTCAAATTCGTTAAAGTCATAAACTGGGGCCATTAATTCCTCACGTACTGGCTAATGTTACTGAACAGCTCGGTAGTAAAGTTGCCGATCACATCCATCATCCAAGGCGCTGCAATCACAAAGACCAGGCCAACCACCACCATCTTTGGAATAAATGTCAACGTCGCCTCGTTGATCTGGGTGATAGCTTGTAAGACCGAAATGATGAGACCAACAACAAGGGCTCCGATAAGCATAGGGCTTGCAACCATAGCTGTGATCTTTAGAGTATTTTGGCTCAATTGTAATATTAGCTGTTCATCCATCTGATCACCCGAAGCTCTGTACGAGACTTCCAACTAAAAGAGTCCATCCATCAACAAAAACAAAAAGCATAATTTTAAAAGGCAGCGAAATAATAACTGGCGGTAGCATCATCATCCCCATAGCCATAAGCACACTTGCGGCAACCATGTCGATGACCAGGAACGGCAGATATATGATGAATCCAATTTGAAAAGCGGTCTTGAGTTCAGACAACACAAAGGCAGGTATCAAGACACTTGAGGCCACATCACTTCTGGTCTTTGGCTTGTCTGATTTTGACATCTTTATAAAAAGAGCCAAGTCAGATTCTCTAGTTTGATTGAACATAAACTTACGTAACGGTGCCATCGCTTTAGTAAGAGCCTCTTCCTGACCAATTTGGTTATTTAAAAATGGCTGAACTGCTTCATTATTTATGGTGTTCAAAAATGGCGACATGATAAATAGCGTGAGAAAAAGTGCTAGACCTACCAACATTTGATTAGGAGGCATTTGCTGAGTACCTAGAGCTTGCCTCACGAAGCTGAGCACAATTATGATTCTTGTGAAGCTCGTCATCAGAATCAATATTGCAGGAGCCAAGGTTAACACAGTCAAACCAATGAGGATCTTAATCGTGTTTACAATCTCATTCGGGTTTTCATAGCTTTTCAGGCCCAAATTGATGTTTGGCAGAGTCACCTGTGCAAATGCGTCAGCAGGAATTAGAGCTAACGCAAAAACGGCACAAAGAAATATTGAAAGCTTAGATTCTGCCAGCAGCTTCTTCACAGAGGCCTCATTTCTTTCAATTTGTCAGATACAATGTCTTTAATATTTGCAAACGAGTACTGATCATCTTGCCCGCTTGCTGCAGCGGCAGGTCTGGGCTTTGGATCTTGCTTCAATTTTGGCGCTCTTCCAGAATCAAGAAAATCATCAGTCACTCGGTTCAACTCACTTACAAAATGATTTGGCACCTGCTGTTCGATTTCATCATCTAAGAAACTCAGCGACTTGATCATAGAAATGTTGTAATCAGTGATGCCGATTAAGATGTCTTCACCAGCTACTCGAATCACGGCGAGGCTCTTCTTGGGCCCCAAAGACTGTTGAGAAACGGTCTGAATCTTGATGTTGCCACCAATCTTTGAGCTCGAACTGCTAAATTTCTTGGTGAAGATCACGGCGCCTAAGCCGATAGCTATAATCACAAAAAGGCTTATGATCATGCGTACCCAAGGCGACTCTGTGTTGGTTGCCTGCTTTTTCTGATCAAAATTAACAGGTATCTTCGACTCATCATAATCAGCCGACTTAGTTGCCACCTCAGGGCCACTTGGCTCAACGACCTTCTGTACCTGCACAGGCTTGGTCTTTTTAGGTTTCTTCACCGCTGCGGAGGGCGAACCTTCAAATTTTTCAATCTTGGCTAAAAACTCTTTTTCGAGTACGGCTGCTGCCGAAGTATCTTGATCGAGAGGAGATTGATCTTTTGGCTCAAGCTCCGAGTTTAAGTCTAACGGTGGCACGATCATGGGCCTTACTTTTTTGGTCACAGCCGCTGACATCTTGCTTTGTGGGTCTTCAATGCGAATACGAAGGTTGTTGCCTTCACTTTTCACGTACACGAAGCCTTCGAACATATTCGCCTGAATAGGTTTTTCGTAGATCACCCGTGTTCTCATGACGTCTTTGTTCAATTGGTAAGAGAATACACTCTTGACCTTTTCGCTTTGTAGGCGCTTGAGCAGCTTGCCATTGGGCACAGCTACGTTCGGGATTTCAAGCTGGACTGTCTGATTGATAAATTCAATCTTCACGTCTTTCTCAGAAATTGGTCCATCAAAGTTCAAAGTAACATCAACTGCGTAGTCATTTGAACTCGCCTCAGTTTGCATGAGCACTGCTGCTGAAGCCGTCTGGCTAATTAAGAGCAGACCTATGCCTATGATTCTCGAAATGAATGAATCCTTCACCCTTACCCCCCTCAATGTGAACGTGTTTACTTCAACTGCTCGACACGTTCTGTCGGTGAAATAATGTCTGTTAGCCGTACACCAAACTTCTCGTTCACCACAACGGCCTCACCCCTTGCCACCAGCTTGTCGTTCACCAAGACTTCCATTGGCTCACCTGCTAGCTTGCTCAGCTCGATGACACTACCCTGACCCAAGTTCAGCAGGTCGCTAACCACCATCTTCGCCCTGCCTAGCTCAACGGTGACCCGCAAAGGGATGTCCATGATAAGATCGAGATTACGATCATCATCATCGGCCTTTAGAGCACCACCTTCACCGGCATCGCCAGGTCCGCCAGCGCCTCCACTAGGAGCCTCGGGCTCTTCGGTCATTTGACTGAGTTCAGCTTCGAGCGTTTCCGCTAGGTTTGAACTATCATCTGCCATATCTTCCTCACTTCGATACCGGTCGGGTTACTTGAACAGCAACCGTCCCATGATGAATTCCATAGTAAGCTTTAAATTTATTCACACCTTCGATCTGAAGATTGAATTCTCCTGTCGCATCTTGATCGAGCGGCAAGATATCTCCAACCTTCAGGTTCATCAGCTGCTCCATTGAGATCTCGGCATTGCCAAGATCTACTTTGAGATCAATGTCTGTCTCGAGAAGTTGCTGACGAATAATGTTAGTCCACATTTTTTTATCTGTATGATCTGATTCAACCTGAAAGCCCGATGAAAGTTTTTGTTTGATCGGCTCAATGGTTGAATAAGGAATCACAAGGGTGATCGTTCCGTTTGCGTTTTCAAGTTCGACATCAAAAGTCGAGGCGATCACAATATCTGTAGGAGGCACAATACCCACAAACTGAGGGTTGATCTCAGTTCTTACAAAAGAAGCATCAATCTTTTCGACACTTGCCCAGGCACTTTCAAGATCTTCAATCGCAAGATCAACGACCTTTCTGACGATTGAAAGTTCGATTGGCGTAAAGTCTTTACCCTCGATTTTAGTATAGGGCCTATCGGCACCACCAAAGAAATTGTCGACCAGAGCATAGGCCAGCTTACTCTCGATCACGAAAAGAGCTGACCCTCTTAGCGCGTTGAACCTCAAAACGCTCATGCACGTCGGCATAGGCAAAGTGTTGATGAATTCGCCAAATTTCAAGAAGTCTGTAGACGCGTGGTTGAGTGTCGCAATTTTTCGTAGAGCAGAAGACAATGAGACTCGAAAAGACCTCATAAATTTTTCATAGATAACGTCTAACTGTGGAAGCCGGCCGCGAATGATTCGGTCTTGGCTCGTCAAATCGTAAACAACGACAACCTTGTCTTCAGACGACCCATTGCCCCCTACAAAGTTGGTAGCACCACCGCCGCCACCGCCGCCGCCGCCGCCATCACCACCTTCGTCGCCTATCTCACCTTCAGATACGGCTGCTAGTAGTGCGTCAACTTCGCTTTGTGATAAAACCTGACTCATTTCCTGACTCCAGTTCCTTAGCTAAAAATAAACTCTGTGAAATAAACCTTGGCGATTTGGCCTTTTGTTAAAAACAGATTCACCTGGTCACGAATTTCAGCTCTCAGCTGCTCTTTCCCTTCGGCGGTTGAAACCTGAGCGTAGGTCTTCGAAGAGAGAATAATGATAATGATGTCTCGAATTTTTGGCTTAAGCTGATTGATCTCTTCTTGAACCTCAATATTGTTGACCTCGAGCTCAAGATTGATTTTAGCAAGTTTACGGCCCCTGCTACCAGAGAGGTTCACCAAAAATGACTCTAATGGTACTAGCTTGCCGATAAACTCTTGGTTAGCGGCTTCTTTAGCAGCCTCAGCGGTCTCACCTTCAATCACTGTTTCAATTTCAGCTTTGTTCTTCTGCTCGTTCTGCTGGTCGAGGTAGACGAGAACTCCGACCCCAACAACCACCAACATATTGATGATTGCCAAAATCATGAATGCGGTCGACTTCGATTTCGCCGGTGCCGGTGCTGCTGCTTCTGGCTTTGCTTCTGCTTTTTCTTCAGCCACTTTGTCCTCCCAGACCAAAGACACTTTTGGTAATTAGTCCTAAGCCTGTGGCCTAGGCGCTTGGTTCCCCATAAGTGTCTTCAGCAACTGTAATGCCAACAGGACCAAAGCCAGCATGGGATGACGCAAGTGTTTGAAGTCTTGTTAGAGCTCAACGATAGACATTGATTTTACAGGCCATGGGCCTGGATCTTTTCTTGACGGGCTAAGTGTCAAACGAGCTAATTTTGACAGGACAAAGGATTGACCAGTTTTTGCAGCTGGTCGTGGATTTTACCGTTACTGGCAAGCAAATTGGGCTGGAAGCTATCGTAGTCATCGCCATCATAGCGGGTCACTTTGCCCCCCGCCTCTTGAACAAGAAGATAGCCAGCACTTGTGTCCCATGGCTGAAGGTTTGACTCCCAGTAAGCATCGAAAACCCCATGAGCCACCATAGCAAGGTCAAATGCTGCGGTACCCACCCTTCGCACTCCCCGGCATTGAGAGATCACACGCTGAAAACACTCGATTTGAGATGTCAGTTGTTCAGGCTTGGCAGTGATAAAACCGGTCGCAACTAAAGATTCACGAATTTTCGCGCAGTCACTAACCGAAATGGATGCGTCATTACAAAAAGCACCATGACCCCTCACGGCCGTATAGACGCGATCTAGCATGGGCACTGTAACCACAGCCAATTCTGTACGGCCAGACACCTCAAGGCCTATGCTGACACAAAAAACTGGCAATTGATGAACATAGTTCGTGGTGCCATCTAGGGGATCGATTACCCACTGAGGCACATCTTGGCTTGGTTTTATGGCTGTGCCTTCGAGGTGGGTCGTTTCCTCGCCAAGAATGGCAAAGTCTGGAGTCTCGGCCTTGAAGATCTCAATGATTTTGGCCTCAGCTGAGCGATCAACGTTGGTGACTAGACCGGCTCGCTCTTTTTCTTCAATGGCAGACAATTGTCCAATTTCTTTTAAGAGAATTTTGTTTGCCTCGCCAGCAGCCGCTTTCGCGACCTTAAGAAGCTGAAAAAGTTCAGGATTTTCCAATGCCATGGGCCCTATGAACACCCCGAACCTGAGGCTTGTCAAGCTTTTGACGGATTGACCTTTTTTGACGATATCCTTTAAACTAATAGAGTTGGAGCATCCTATTTTGAGGGGGAAAAATGTCAAATAAGCCGTCTGCCACGAAGATTGACACTGTGATCAAACTCATTCTGATTTTCTGTATCACTTTGCTGTCTTTTTCTCTGGGTACATTCGTGGGCAAGCAAGTGAGTGATAGTGAATACCGTAAAGCCGCAATTGAAGGTGAATACGATTACGTTAACGCAAGCAACGACAACGAAGATGATGAAGAGAAACTGAGTCAAACAGACATCGACAGTCTGACCGATGAATTCTTGAACAAAGAATCTCGAGAGATTGCGAGTGAAGATAAGAAAAAAGAAATGATGGCCGACAAGGCCAAAGAGAAAATGGCGAAAGAGAGTGACTCTCTTAAGAAGTACGTCAAAAAGGCGAGCGCCGAAAAGATGGCTGAGCCAAAAATAAAAAACCCAGCAACTGTTCCGCCTTCTATGGCTAAGAAAGACAAAAAGAATGAGCCCTCTGCGGCCGCAAAAAGAGTTGCAAAGAACAAAGCACCAAGCAAAACTGTGAAAGAAAAACGTAAGCCACAAAGTGTGCTCCCAAGCGTTGCGAGCAGTGCTGTTGGCAAATACACGGTACAAGTGGCCTCTTATGCTAGTGAGCAAGAAGCCAAAGTACACAGTGCTAACTTGAAAGAAAAGGGCTGGAATGCTTTTTATGTGCCGGCTAGTGTGCGCGGTCGCCAGTGGTACCGAGTGAGTGTGGGCCTATTCTCAACATCTACTAGTGCCGAGAAGTTCAAAAGAGATTTAGTCAAAGACAATGCCGTCAATTCGGCCTACGTGCAGAAGATCGTAAAGTAATTTTGCGCAGTCACTACTGAAAAAAAAGGCGAGCTGAACGCTCGCTTTTTTTATTTCGGCTAGAGACTCATACCCAAAAAACCAAGAAAACCATATTCGACAATACGGCTTGTCTCTCGCTTGGCCAGCTGAGCTTGAACCTGAAGATAGGCTTTCTGATATCGAAAACGTACACCTCCGAATACCTGAGCCAGAGTACGCGGAGCCGACTCCGTCTGTACACGATCGAGCCCTGACAGGGTCGAAGTGGTAATGTCTTGATAGAAGCCTAGGCCGCCACCTATCACCGGCGTCCAAAAGCCATCAGACAAAGAGGCATAACTTG
The DNA here is from genome assembly GCA_013216195.1 of Bdellovibrionales bacterium. GTDB lineage: Bacteria > Bdellovibrionota > Bdellovibrionia > Bdellovibrionales > UBA1609 > JABSOQ01. The sequence goes on along the minus strand of JABSOQ010000068.1, from coordinate 3,999 downwards.
CCAGGAGCAACAACTCTCGTCTCTCCGATTCGACTCTAAAGATACCCGACGAGGTGTCTTCAACCAAGCTTCCGTACTGAAGCTGATAAGTCATTGACTCTCTGACAAGCCCCAAGGTGAAGCGGGGCGAAGTTCTTTCGACCGACTCGTTACCTGCAGCCGCGCTCTCAAACCGAGTTTCGATACCGAGCCCAAATTCAAAACCAAGGGCACTTGGTTGCTCAGCAGTTTCGGTAGCAATTGAGCTTTGGCCATCGAAGATCTCAATTGGTTCAAAGTGTTGGTCGAGGTTGCTGGCAAAGGCACTTGTCGAAACAATCAAAATTACCGAAACCAAAAATGCACCCAAAGCGAAGCTCCAGATGATTTCTAAACAGCTCACCTTTCGCATGGGTAGGCTCCTATCCATTCACTTGGTTGAACCAATTCAGAATCACGCAAAACAGTTTTTTCTAAGAGATCGAGCTGGGCTTGGCTCAGTAGGCTCTTGTCTTCAAAAATAAACTCGAGAATATCAGTTGGGGCAAGAGGCCCAACATTTTGAGCCAATACACCCTCGTAACTACTCAGCCGATCCATTACGAGTTTGAGCACACTATGCTTATCTGCAAGATCAGAACCCACATCGCCTAAGTTTGACATGTGATAAAGAAATACGGCTATCTGAGTGCCCAGTGGGTAGCTCAGGCAACTCAGTACCCTGCCCCTGCGACGCTCTTTCGGTATTCGGTTTTTGCCTGCATTCATGTAACGGTTGAAGACGGCTTGCAAATTCTTACCTGGCCGAATCACAAGAGGCTGAACATTCAATGCTCTCGTGTCATCATCAGGTATCGACAGTGAAATGAAATCACTCTGGCCTGTGTAAACGTAGGCATAAAAATCGGCCAGGCCTTCGTTCCACCCTCTGAGAATCACGGCTTCATTGAACTCCTCGTACGAAGATCCGCTTTCTACCTGCCTTAGGTTAAAGGCATTGAAGTGGCTATGAAAATGCTCGTGAGCGAGAACGGCACCGTTTATCGCCATAGGCAGGGCCTTTAACTCCATCGGAAAAAAAGCCACAGAATCGAGCTCATAGAGGTAAATAGCATTATTCGTTTCAACGGCCCCGTCCGAGTCTACGAACTCAGTTTGCAGCCCGACTTGTCTCGGCCATCGCAGGTTTTTGGCCATTCCCATTTGGCGATCAAATGACTTGAGTCTCTCCATGTGGGCGTAGATCACGAGCGACATAGAACTCTCAACATCTAGAGGTACAAACAAACCCTTACCTGAATTCAATCGTGGCCGTGCTTTGTCTCCGATAAAGCCACGATTGGAAATGTCGTTGCCTAGATACACATCGGCTGCTGGCCCGCTGACCTCATACTGAGAGCTCATAGTTTTAATGTGAACTGGCTGCAGTTTGTAATCGCCCTCAGGAGTGCTCCAAGGCAGAAGGTAGGCCTTTTCTAACTGGTGCTCCCCAGTGCAGCTCAGCGTGCTCAGAAGCAACAGAATGAATGTAAAAAGCAAAGAAAGGCTACGCAATTCTAGAGTCCCTATGTCGATTGCCATTGAGGCGAAATATATGTAAAACGAGCAATCAGTGTGAAAAAAGGGACGTTCCGCGTGACTGATTTTTAGTCATTAGTAATGAGTCACTGGTACCCTGAGCCCTAGCCGAAATCAATGAACACACATGGGAGTTTCGCTTGAGTGAAAAAATTTATCATGGCTTAAACCCAGCACAGTCTGAAGCTGTCCAAACTTTAGACGGCCCCCTGTTAATTTTAGCCGGTGCGGGCTCAGGTAAGACTCGAGTCCTCACTCATCGCATAGCCCACTTGATCGCTCTTGAGAAAGCAACTCCCTCGCAAGTTCTTGCCGTGACCTTTACCAATAAAGCAGCTCGCGAAATGGAAGAACGTACGATGGGCATTCTGAAAGACGTGAACATTCCTGTTTATGAAAAACTGTGGATCGGAACATTTCACTCAACTTGTGCTCGAATTCTCAGAGATGATATTCACCTAATGGGCTACCAACCCTTCTTTGCGATCTATGATGACTCAGACCAAAGAAGCTTAATTAAAAAAGTTCTTCGTGCCTTGAACATTGATGAGAAAGCGCATCCGCCAAAGAGTTTTCAAAGCCGCATAAATGAGGCCAAACAACTTGGTTTATCACCTGATGAGATTGACAAGAAACCTGGCTTCTTAATGGACGAAATGAGTCGAAAGGTCTACACAACCTACGAACTCGAAATGAAAAAAGCGAATGCACTCGATTTTGGTGATCTTCTCTTAAAGACTTACGAATTGTTTCGCATGTACCCAGACGTACTCGAGAAGTACCAAGAGAAATTTCGCTACATCTTGATCGATGAGTATCAAGATACAAACCACATCCAATATCTCTTGGTGAAAATGCTGGCGAGCAAACACCGAAACCTTTGTGTTGTCGGTGATGAAGATCAGTCGATTTACTCTTGGCGTGGTGCCGACATCACGAATATTCTCAGCTTTGAATCTGACTTCCCAGAAGCCCTTACGATCAAACTTGAGCAGAATTATCGCTCGACCCAAACTATCGTTGGAGCAGCAACTCATTTGATTAAGAACAACTCTCAACGCAAAGACAAGACTCTTTTCACTGACAATGACAAGGGCGACAAGATTCTTATCAGAGAAGAGAACAATGAGTACGACGAAGCCCGCTTCATTGCCGACAAAATTGCAGAGGCCATTGGGGTGGGGGGCAGAAGTTACTCAGAAGTCGCCATGTTCTATAGAACGAACGCTCAATCTCGTGTGCTTGAAGAGACGCTCCGGGGCCGCAGCATTCCCTACAAAATCGTAGGCGGTGTAAAGTTCTATGAGCGAATGGAAATCAAAGACATGCTGGGCTACCTCAAGGCAGCTGTAAACCCAGCCGATGAAGTGGCACTTCGAAGAGTTATCAACGTGCCCGCTAGAGGCATTGGTAAGACCACTGTTCAAAAAATTGAATCAGCATCGATTGAAAACAATATGTCGTTCTACGATGCGATTTCTTACGTGGCAGATCACCGCCTCGTGCATGCGGGTGCCGCCAGAAAACTTCGACACTTTCGCGAGATGATGGAGCGCTTGATCGACAAAGCTGTCTCAGTAACCCCATCTGACCTCTACCTTTCGGTTTTAGATGAGTCACAGTATGCCATTCGCTTAAAAGAAGACAATTCACCCGAAGCGCAAGCTCGCATAGAAAACTTAGAAGAGTTTGACAATGCTTTGAAACACTTCGAGCAAGAGCGCGGAGAAGAGGGCACGTTACAAAACTTTCTCGAAGAGATGGCACTGGTCTCTGAAGCCGACAGCATAGAAGACTCAGCAGACTCAGTAACCCTAATGACCCTGCACGTTTCAAAAGGCCTTGAATACCCGGTGGTATTTCTAACCGGTGCTGAAGAGGGCTTGTTTCCCTCTGCGAGAAGCATTGATGGTGATGACCCTGAAGGCATCGAAGAAGAACGCCGCCTTGCCTACGTCGGCATGACAAGAGCCAGAGAAAAGCTTTGCATCACCCACGCTCGGTCGCGCCGAGTTTGGGGCCAAGAGCAGTTTCATACCCCTAGCCGGTTTTTTGACGAGATACCGAAAGAGTTTGTCGACAGACAATCTGCGATTTCTAGACCTGGTGGGTTCTTAAACCGAATGACTAGCTCTCCAGGAATGGCACAAAGGTCTGAGCCTCTATCGCGCAGAAACAAAATGAAGCCTCAAACGCAAGACTTTGATGTCATGCCTGATTACGAAGACTTTGACCAAACCTCTGAGGGTGACGGCTACCAAAAGGGCATGAGAGTCAGACACCCCACATTTGGAGTCGGTGTGATTGGTCAAGTTGAAGGAAAAGGTCAAAACCAGAAAGTCAGCGTGATGTTTGAAAACCGAACCATGAAGAAGTTCATTGCCAAATATGCACGGCTTGAATTGGTTTAGCGCCACTGATCAGCCCGAGCGACTCAAGCAG
>JABSOQ010000067.1 GCA_013216195.1 Bdellovibrionales bacterium | reverse complement strand
GTAAGGCTGCAATGTGTTCACTACACTCCCCCACTCAAATTCGACAGCCAAGTAGGCTGCAGATTGAGCCGGTGATCGAAATGCCCTATCACTCAGCAAACCTTGCCGAGAGCCTTTGGTGGAGCCTGTCAGAGTGACCAAATCAAGGCTGGCTCCGACAAATTGGCTTTGACGAAACACCTTGTAGCCAACCTTTGAAACTGGCTCTTCTTTTGGCACCCTCTGAAGGCAGTAGCAATCAGCATCAATTGCCAATATCTCACTCAAAAAATCTCGGCCCAGCGACAGACCCTGAGTGTTGTATGTGCAAATTTTGTAACTTCGGGTTGCCATAATTACCCCTTCATCTTGCCCAGAGACTAAACCAGCATTAGCACGCCATCAAAGAGCATGACTACCTGGATCACAATGCAGTATTTGCTGACTCCAAATCTTGGTTTTTGGTAAAACTATCGAGCGGTTACGTCTTTAAGGGAGGGGAAAATGATCTTAAAGAACTTCGTAGTAAATGGTGCCATCTCATTAGTGGTTGCGACATTTGCAATCTGCGCTTCAGCGCAAGTCTCTTCTCTTCAAAATGAAGAGGTCAAACCGCTTATGCCAATGTTTGAAAACCTTGATCCTTATGTTGGGCTTGGCGTTGGCTATATGGACGAAAATAACAACCTTCGCACCGAGGGCATGCCTTTCAACCTTAAATTTGTAGGCTCTATACCACTTAGAGATGCTTGGCTCATCGACGGTGGGCTTGGTGTGTTGATTCAGAACTTCAACAACAGAGATTCTTCTCAGGCTGCTTATGCAGGAACTTTCGACATCAACCCACGCTATCAGTTTGGCGGCGGTTGGCAACTTGGTCCAACTATTAAAACCTACGTCGGCAGCGGTGATGACTTTGGCTCTTACTCGACACTTTTTACGAGTTTTCTGGGTGCTCAAGGCATGAAAGAAGTGAACCTGTTTGATAACTATCGCTCTCGTGTGGGTGCGTCACTTGTTACCGATCTCACCATTCCGAATGAAGTTGCTTACGTTTCGATGATTGAACTTCAAGTGGCCTTTGGTAGCCTAATCAAAAGCAAGTCTCAACGTTCAGCTGCGGTAGTCACTCGCCCTAGACGCTCAGTTGCCGAGATTCAAAGCAAGCCGCTCATAATTGATGAAATGACAGAAGCTCCGGCTGTAAAGGCTAAGCCAGAAGAGAAAATATATTTTGATCTTGGCGAAACTGACCTTAGCGCCCAAGCCAAAGCCGACCTCGAAGAGTGGGTGATTCAAAGCCGAGCTAATGAAGCTGGCATCAAGGGTTTCAAAGTTGAAATTACTGGTTACTCTGATCGTTCAGGTCCGTCTGGAGTGAACCTTAAGGTTTCGCAAGACCGTGCCCGATCAGTTGAAAAAAGCCTGCTTGAACTCGGTGTACCCAAAGACAAAATTCGCTTGCAGTGGGTTGGTGAAAGACAAGCCATTCAAGAAAAGTCACTACGTGACCGCAGGGTCGAAGTTAAAATCAGATAGACCTAGAACAGGCCAGCAGAAAGGCTTTGAAGCTGGCCTGATTCACTTGAGTTAACCTACTGGCTAACACTCTTTCCCTGTTATTATTGGAAAAACTCATTTACACCCTGAAATATTTTTCTGAATAGCTGTCTAAGCCTTTCCATAGCCCCAAGCATCAACTAGTTACTGGATCTGGCTTACAGTTTGGGGAGGGTTAGTGAGCAAGTTTCTATCTATTCTATTTCTTTTTTCTACAATTTCTTTTTCAGGCCTAGCAGAAGCGTCGATTAACATGGACACCTATGATTTTGATGCGGTCGAGTCTGTGTATTTACTGATCTATGATCAACGCACCAATCGTCAAAACGCAGCACAGTCTAAATTTGTGATGACTGTTTATGTGAACGGTATTCAACGCGAGAATATCGTAGACACCTTTCGTGTTTCGCCGGGCAAATTGGTTGACGACCCTGAGCCAGGCAAAGAGCCAGAGCTGACACCAGAAGGTATTTTTCATCCGCAACGTCTCGAGAAAGATTGGGTCTCAAATCAGTTTGGTGGCAAAGTTTTAGGAATCTTTGAAACCGGCAAGATGCCGAATTCAATTTTCTTTCACAGAGGGTTCGCTATTCACGGGTCACGTAGCACTGTGAACGGAAAGCCTGCATCGAAGGGCTGTGTGCGCTTGAGAGTTGGCAAATCAGAAATGGTATTCGCACTCGTTGAAGCTGCAATCGAAAACACGAGACGAATGACATCTATTACTATTGATATTCGTCATACAGAAGAAGCTTACGTTCGAGACTTCAGAATCAACTAAAAACCAAAGACCTGCTTGGCCGCTCTATAGGTGGTCAGGTAGCCGTCAACACTGTGTTGAATAGGCTCTGAGTAGCCTCCTCCTATTGCCATTGATACTGGTATTCCCCTTTGCCTAGCGCCAGCCAATACTCTGGTGTCTCTCTCAAACAAACCATCGTAAGTGATCTCTAGTCGCCCCAACTTGTCTTGGTCCAACACGTCAACGCCAGCCTGATACAGAACAACATCAGGTTTAAAAGCCCAGACAGCCTCTAAACCATCGGTCAACTTGTCGAGATACTCTTGATCTGTCACACCATCTTCAAGCTCAATGTCGAGATCTGACTGTTGCTTGCGGAACGGAAAATTCTTACGGCCGTGAACACTCATAACAAAGCACTGCGGGTGTGGCCCCAGGATCGCAGCTGTTCCATCACCCTGATGAACATCAAGATCTACGATAGCTACCCTGTTTGCCCAACCTTCTTTTAGAGCCCTAAGCGCCACAACCGCTTGATCATTGTAAGTACAGTAACCTGAACCGAAATCTCGATGTGCATGGTGAGTGCCGCCGGCTAGCTGCCCAGAGAGGCCATGCTCTATAGCAGATTTTAACGAAGCTATTGCTCCACCTACAGTCGCGCGGCAACGTTTCACGTAAAACTCTGACCAGGGAAAGCCAATTCTCCGCATTTCAGACTTGTTCAAATCACCAGATTCAAACTTTTCAATGAACTCAGCAGAGTGCGCCAACAACAGGTCGTCTTTTGAACACAAAGGTGAGGCCTTGAGCATTTCTGCCTGAAGTATTCTCTGCTCTACCAACTGCTGCTTCAGCATGCCGTACTTCATGCCTGGGAACCTGTGCTTCTCAGGCAGTGGAAAATCAAAATGATCCGAAAAGAAAAACTCCATACCCTAAACTAGCCTCTCAAGACCTACCCTAGCAAGATTAGAAGCCTTTAAATGCCCCATTACGTCAGCAAAGCATGCCAATACTCGCAACTTAAAGACCTGTGAGAACCCAGAGCTTCTGGCCCTCGTATGTGGAGCCCAATCAATCTTTTTGGCCAGAATTTCAACCCCTTCGCACAGCGAGGTAAGCTTTGCTAAGGCTCGAAAAACTGGATAACATCGGGGCATGAAAAAACTAATATGCCTAATACTGATCTGCTCTCTCCCCTTTATCTCGAGCTGTGCTAGCCAGCCGAAAAGCACCGACTCACCCTCGGCCAGTGAAGAGCGCGAAGACAAGCCCAAAGCTGGTAGCAACACCAAAGAGGCAAAGCAATTCATAGAAAACCTCTTAAAAAAAATGGAGGCTGATCAACATGCTGCCTCGACAAACGAAGTCACTTATTTTGAAATGAAAGCGACAGACAAGGGTTTTGAATACTCTTTGAACTTCATGGGTGGCGAACACTTAATTTTTGACACCAAGGGTGAACTTGATCAGTCTGGCTGGCAGCTCTCTCGTGAGCTTACTTATAACTATTGCTACCCGCCAACTAACCCAAGTGACTACTGCGAGGAGGCGCAGCTAAAAGTGACCTATGATTCAAAAACTCACAAGTCTGTGACGATTGAAGGCTTTTATTCTCAAACCGACCCAATGACTCAAGAGCCACGATTAAAAATGATGATTAAAGACCTAGCTAGTTTTAAGAAAGCCGTGAAGAAATCTGGTGATTCGTATTTAAAGCCGTACCTCTCGGTGCCTGTTGATAATGCCTATTTAAAGCCGATGCTACTAGATCGGTCAGATGAATTTTATTAAAGGTGAGCCGAATGAAAGAATTCAAACTCGATTCTAGATTAGACTCTGATCTTAAACTTCTTGGTGAATTCGACCTATGCCAAGTGCGCTTGATGCCCAGTGAGTATAACCCATGGCTTGTTCTCATACCCAAACGCCCTGAAATTTCTGAGTGGCATGATCTTAACGACGAAGAACAAGCTCAGCTACAGAATGAGTTGAATTTAGCCTCAAGAGCTATGGTCGAACTTTTTCAACCAACCCCCCTGAATCTAGGAGCACTAGGCAATAACGTCAGGCAGTTTCATTTGCAAATCATAGAGAGATACGAGGTCGATCCTAGTTGGCCGGGCCCCGTCTGGGGAAAGCCAAGAGGAGAGGATCAAGAGAAAATGCTCGAGATCGAGAGCAAGCTCAAAAACACCCTATTTCCAAAGTGAATTGGCTCCTAAAAACTTCGATTATCTTGTGGTGCAGTTCATGCATGAATCGAGAGTATGAATCCTGGAATTCGCTTTAAAACCAGTTTAATGGCTTATTTGGCCATTTTCATGATGCTGCCAGTGACAAGCTTCGCGTCTGAGTGCTTCTATCGGCTCAGCGGGCCTAGTAGGGGAAAATACTGGGTCGAGACACCACCTCTCGGCGGGCCAGTGGCAAGGTTGTTTAGCCCCGTGCTTGAGCCTCTGTTGAGCGTGCCGAGACTGAAGCGAAACGTTGAGATCGCTTCATTAAACTCTGAAGCCAAACCTCACACCTTCTTTACCGAAATGCTTCGAGACTTCGATATCACCTATAATAAGCACCCCCACGTAGCCCTGGGTAAAAATAGCGTGGCAATTCCAAAAGAGGGCCCTGTTGTTGTCGTAGCCAATCACCCTCTCGGCTTTGCTGACGCTCTTGTTTTGGCTGACTTCATCGCATCTCAAAGAACCGACTATAAGATTCTTGGCAACGCTCTTTTGAAACATTCTGTACCCAAGCCAGTTTCAGAGCATTTGATTGCTGTCGACCTCTGGAGTGAGTCTGACCGACGAGAAGAACAAAGACGAATCATAGAAGAATCACGACAACAGCTGCTAAGCGGTGGCGTTCTTGGAATCTTTCCCTCTGGTGCAGCCTCATTGCCTGAAGAGTCTGAACTTGGTCAAGTTGTACTCGACAAAGAATGGAAGAGTGGTGTCTCAAGAATGATTGCTGAAATGGATAACGTCACGGTGGTTCCCTTGTTTTTTGCGGGCGTCAACACTGATTTCTTTTATGGTGCGAGTGATCTCTTTGGGGATTTTTCGATGAGAATGGCTGAGGTTCGAGCCATCTTAAGTCAATCAAGCCTTCCTTCCTCTAAAAAGAAAAAAATTCGAGAGAATGCCAGAGCATTTGTTCGCCAGGCCCTGTTTGCAAGAGAGTATGTTCAGAGGTGGGGGCAAAACCTGAATGTTGTAGTGGGCGAAGGCATTTCATCGGCTGAGTTGAATGCCATATCAACAGGTCAGCCGTATTCATCAGAGCATCGCAAAGCAATCGCCGAATACTTAAGGCAGCAGACTTACCAGCTTAGTCACAGTCTGCCTGTAGCCGGAGAGAATGCTCTGCTGCTTCAGCAGTTGTTTCCATTACAGAACTAAAAGACTCAGCTACAGGTCAGTAGTCATTCTTTGAAGTGCGAGCAAATGAATGTTGTTCCAAGGCTGTTTGGTACTCAGCTCTTTTGATCTTTTTAGAACCGATTTCGGAAACAATCTTCTTTTGTCTGACTCATGATGCCTGCCATCGACTGGCTGAGCAAAGTTTTCTACCTGCCCATTTACATTCAACTCAACGCGAGTAGGTGCGCGAAAGCCATAAAGCATTTCTACCTCACCAGTTTCTGATCTTTCAAACATGCCACACACAAGATCAACATAAGCATAACGATCATCTTGAGCCCAAAGGTGATGGGCGCACACATAATCTCGCTTCGATTTGCTACTATGATAAGATTCAAAATATGAATTAATATGATTCGAGAGCTGGCTATTAGATTTGAATGTCAAACTTCCTGCGGGTGACACTGAGAGATCAGGCAGTATTTGAAAGCGATTAAGGTAAGACAAACCTACAATGCTGACCAAGCAAAGTACCGCGAGCGTCCACATGAGATATCTCATAGGCACTCTCTCGTTGGCTTGGTGCGCTCTTCGTTAAACTCCATAACCCCTCCTGCTCCCCCTGCATAGGCCGATCATTTTCGTCTGCAGCGAAAATAAAGCAGTTTCCAATCTAATGGTCAATATTAAGGCAGGTGCACTCCTCATAGTTTTGATCTGAGACCAATTAAGACTCCATGCTTCAAACTTCAAAATCATCAATTGCAGGCAGGTTAAGAAGCCCTTAACCCAAGCAGACCACAGCACCCTCGACAAATTCAGAAGTCTATTTGTCATACGCTTAGTCTCCAACCTCGAGGGAACAGCTTTGTCATGTTCATTTTGGTTTGAGCTAGGCTCAATAATTTGGCCAAGATCAAAATTGAGTGCTAGCATGCAGCTATGATGATTTTGCTAAAGACACTTGTAGCAGCAGTTGCTATCGGCTACACGGGCCTCATTCTTTTGATCTATTTTAAACAAGATAAGATTGTCTTTCACCCCGAAAAGCTATCTAAAGATCACAAGTACGAATTTCCTATTGCTCATGAAGAGGGCTTTTTAAATAGTCACAATGACGAAAATATAAACTATCTTGTCTTTACTCCACAGAACCCCAGAGCCACAATTCTTTACTTTCACGGCAACGCCGGCGCGCTAGACGGCTGGGGCTTTATTGCTGCTCAACTCGCGCAAACGACGAATTGCCGAGTTTTGATTTGGGACTTCCCGGGTTTCGGTAAGAGTGACGGTGGTGTACCTCAATCGGCCGCACAGACTCAAAGAATTGGGAACGACCTATTGTATTTAATTGAACAAAAATTTCCGGCTCAGCCAATAGTGCTTTTCGGCAGGTCAATTGGCAGTGGCATGGCTTCGCAGCTGGCTGGCTCTAAAGCTGTTCAAGGCCTCATCCTTGAGACTCCCTACCTCAGCACTGTAAGACTTGCTAAAGAAATGATGCCTTGGGCCCCCTCAGCACTTTTAAAGCTTAAGCTAAACAACACAAATCTAAAAGATAAGGGCCCAGACAAAATTCTTATCTTGCATGGCACCCGAGACGCAGTGATTCCCTATCATCACTCAAAAGAACTCGCCACCCTGTTAGGCAAAAAAAGCCAACTCATCACCATCGAGGGTGGCGGTCATAATAACCTATTAGACTTTACAAGTTATTGGCCTGAAATCTTACTCTACTTAGACCAAAGGCTCTCAATCTAGATCGATATCTAAATCAAGATCGATGAGATTTAGTTTCGCTAGCTCAGGCCTTTGATTGACTCTACGGGCCTGCGAGCTCAAACGTTCATTGATTCGAGCTTGTTGCATTTTTTCTTTCTTCCTGAAATGAAGCTGAAAGACGACGAATCCAACAGCTGCCATTGCAGCTAGCATTAAGACTTTATCCATAAATATCTCTCCCTAACAATCCTACAACCTACTAGTGCAAATCTGCGACCACCCTGTATACAAAATCACTGAATGTAGACAACTGTTTAGGGGTTATGGGGCTGTCTATCTTTACGCACCTCTGTCTCAAGCATGTACGTATCATTTTGAGACTGGGATCTAGAACACCCTCTATATTGAAAAGGGGTCCACAAGCCTTCCTGGCAAGCTCATTACCGCCTCAACACAATTTAATAAAATGCCCAGGCAAGCTCTAAATTTGGCAACTCTCAAGAAATGTCAGTCTTAAAACCAGTTCCACTGGTTTAGATTTATATGCATAGGGAAAGTGAATCGGCTAAAAAAGGGGAAATACAAATGAAACATCTCATGTTTTGATTCACTAGTATGGTGGCCTCACTTCTCTTAAAACCAGCTGAGGCTCAGCTAGTCTCTACCTTTGAAGAGATCGAGTACGAGGGGATAAAGGTTCAATACACCCCACAAATGCAAGGGGCCGACAAAGTCTTGTTTTGGTTTCATGGCACAGGGGGTGATTCGTCTAAGATCACAAGCAAACAAGAATATCTAGATCTCGCTGAAGCGGCCATGGCTGAAGGCTTTTATGCAGTTGTACCAGAGAGCTCCAACCGAATCGCTAAACAGTGGGATTCGAGCACAGTCATAGTAGAAGATAACCAAGACCTAACCAACTTGAACGGTTTGATCGATCTGCTCTTGAAGCATCAGCAGATTCAGGTCACTTCAAAATTCTTCGCTCTAGGGCACTCAAATGGAGGTGGCTTCGCATCGATTGCCTCTTATGCTCTGGACTTTGAGGCCGCTTCGATCAATTGCGCCTCCGGAATCACTCAAGCGATAGAAGCCCCTGACTTCAAAGTGCCAATAATTTTCACGAATGGTGAGTTCGACAAAGCAAGGCCTGATCAATTTACCAACCAACAAACCCTTTTGAACAAAGGTGTGCGCTCAGAAGTCTACATTAACTACGGGTTCGCGCATCCATTTTCAGCTCAGCATACGCCTGCTATTCTCAGCTTCTTTTTGGGCCTTGAACAAGAGCAAAGCCGGGCCAAATATGTCTATGCGCTACAAGGCCCAGAAGAGAAAGACGAGATTGACGGTGTCACCATCGATGCAGATGGCTTCACCTATGTCTCAGGTGATTTGATTCGAACCGTGAATTTTAATGGCGTTGAGAGAACTTCGAAAGGGTGGCGCGATATCTTCATTGCCAAACTCGACAACCAAGGTAACGAAGTTGCGTTTTGGACTTATGGTGGCAAGGGCGATGAAGTTATGTATGACATCACGTCTGACAACCTGGGAAATCTAATTGTCAATGGGGCCTTCGGCGATGGTTCAGACTTTCCGAATGGAGATGTCAGCTCAAAAACACTAACGCTAAAGATTGACAGTCATTCCGGCAAAGTGATCTGGAGAAAAAGCTATGGTGTCGGAGGCGGAAATGAAAGATGGGCTTACCTCGCTAAGATCAACCCAGAGGGCGATGTGCTTTGGCAATTCAACACGACGAGTGTTCATCGTGAACGAATACGAGCCGTAGCAACCGGCTTTCAAGATTCGAGAGTTATTGTAGGCTACGAATTTTGGAACGGCATCGAATTTAAAGGCCAGAACCTTTATGAGGTTGAAAAACTGAGTCTCCAATCTCGTGGTGCTTACGTGATCTTAGACTCAGACGGAAACATGATTCATCACACAATTGTCGAATCACCTAGTATGTCAAATGTTAGAGCTACCGGAGGCTTCGACCAAGGCCTGTTCGTACATGGTCACTTTCGAAGTGAGATAGAACTTGGAAACAAGACCTTAAAATCAGTTGGTCAAAGCGACAGCTTCGTTGCTCGAATCGGCAAAAATGGTCAAATTAGATGGTCAAAGACCTTAGGCGATTCAGCTGCTGAGGGTGGCGGCGAGCTCGCGGTCTCAGACAAAGGGGACCTCTTTCTTACTGATAACCATGGAGCCGCAGACTATTCAATTTTCAACTCCAAAGGTGAACTCGAAGAAAAGGTTTTTGGCAATACCTTGTACAGTCAGGGCTATGTCATTCAACTCTCGAAACAAGGTGAGCTTAAGTGGGCCGAATCCCTAAATCAAAAAGTGGGATCCTCTGCAACTGGGGTTATCGAAGTGAGGGGTGATCAGCTGATTCTTAACGTGAGACTCAGTGGAGATATTGATGTCAATGGTAGGTACCTAAGCCCCTCACAATTCGGAGGCAAAGATGCTGTGGCGATAAGTTATGTAATACAATAACAGCGATTGAAATCACTGATACATAACTTGGGTGAAAAGAGACATGTATCAGTATAGTTCAACAATGTTTTCGGTTTGTAGCGCTTGTAAAGATTTGATGAAGGTATTTTAATGATTGAATGAAAAGCGCTGCAAATCGCTGATGCTGACGGTGGAATGCTCCGATTTGTTTAATGTGAAGCGAACTAAGGTTGCGACGTGGAGAATGAACAGCAAAACTCTGGAGAATGGGTGAAAGACGCCTTAAAACCAGCCTGGGCTAAACAGGTCAGCATTATCGATTTGAATAGTGGCGCAACTGCGCCTCAGAATGAATCACCTGTCATTGCTGTCGGCAGCAATTTGTCTCCTGAGACAGTTATCTCGACAGCTGCTGATCAGGCTCTTTGCCAAATCGTTCAAGACACGAGCTTAGACGCCAAGAGTGCTATCGTGTCTTCTGGACACATGCTCTTCTCTGCTGAAGAGTTTCTGCAGCACCCACTCTCTTGCATGCTTGATCCCACTAATAGCGGACCCGAGGCAGAGAAAAAAATTAGAAGCGTCGACTGCCAGTTCAATTCATCGAAACAAAAGATTGAAGTGTTGCAAAACCTCGAAGATTTTTTGATTCAAAGTGTGAAACGCTCAAGCACTATGGCAGAGATTCTTAGTGTAGCTGATGAGATGTATTCAAATGCGGTTTTCAATGCTCCATTTGTTAATGATGAAGACCGCAGGGGAACATCAAGAACCGACGGCAGTGTAACTGTCGACCGCCAAGCGAGGTTTCTTGCTGGCAGATCAGAAAACGCATTGGGAATCGTGGTCATAGACCAGTATGGCTCTCTCAAGATCGACAAACTTCTTAAAAAAATTCAAAAGACCTACAAAGAGGGAGCAGACAATACCATCCAAATGGATGGAGTTGGCGGAGCTGGCCTTGGAACCTATATGATTTTCGAAAGCTGCTCGAGCATGTACATGGCTGTGAAGCCTGGCGAGCTCACAATTATTGGGGTCATTTTGCCGCTGAATATGAGCCGCAAAAAGAAAACGGTGCTCTCGAAGAATCTACACATACTTGAGGTTCCCTCGAAGGCCTGATTCTACTTGCCCACCTTGGTTTCTAACCGTATTTTGTTGAATAGACTAATTAGGGAGGAGCTATGAGGTCTCTAGAAGCCTGGCTAACAGAGTATGGTAAAGATCATCGCAATTCTACGAACCAGATGATACACAAGGTTTGTGTTCCTTTAATTATGATGAGCCTGTTTGGCTTGTTATGGGCCTTACCGACACCAGAGTTTTTTTCAGGCTTACCTTACCTAAATTGGGCAACTCTCTTTTGTGTTCTTTGTTTGTTCTTTTATAGCTCTTTAAGCTTTGTCTTTGCCGGAGCAATGCTTGTGTTGGCTTTGGCCATGCTCACTATCGTATCTGTGATCGCTAGCACATCTTATCTGGTCCCGATATCTGTCGGAGTCTTTGTTGTGGCTTGGATCGGTCAATTTGTTGGCCACAAAATTGAAGGTCAAAAGCCTAGCTTTCTGACTGACCTTCAATTTCTTTTGATAGGCCCACTCTGGGTAATCAAGGGCTTTTTTCCTTCTACTCGGAATCTTTAGGTAAAAGCCCTTCGAAGTATCTTACTAAATCTTGTCTCACCTTTCTGTCATAGATAGGCCCCATTGGCATACGCTCTTTTTCAGTCGCCACATCACCGAGCCGGTAGACGATATCTTCCATCATGGTTCTGTTCGGATTGAGCTCTGTAGGCTGCAACAAAAGATTCGAAACTGCCGAAGGTTGATCGAAGGGTATGTACGGGATCTCAGGGTCATAATCAGTGTGACACTTCACACATCTGCGCATGAGATCTGAAGCTGATACCTCTCGTCTTTTTTGCTTTTCAGCTATCAACTCTGCGAACACATCTGACTGCCTGAATCGTTCGATTGCCGCAGCTGATTCATCTGCCAATTCATCACAACTCTTCTTACCTGGAAAAATAGCATCTCTACCCTTTAAGACGATTAAGCCTTCACGAAGAGTGTTTCTCGTATTACTAGGGACACCAAAACGCTCCCGAAAAGCAAAAGATCCATAGGTTTGAAAGTCCATAGACCAATCTGATGTCGAAATACCCAAAGATTCAAAAAGAGCCACGAGGCCATCACTCATGTCTACAGTCGGGCTATTACGAAAAATCTTGTCATTTCTCTCAGTGACCAATTTCAACTCGTCTGCCAACTCTTGTTCTGTGTACTCCCAACCCTTTCTATGGAGGTTGGCTATAGCAAGCAGTCTCAAGTCATGCTTGCTTTTGGGCTTTCTCGCGCTCAGTCTCGGAACATCAATATCCATCTCTCTCAACTGCTCGACTGTCCACTTTAAATATGACTCACCTAGTGCCAGCTTGCCGCACCTTAACAAAACCAAAAATGGTTTCTCAAGATATCGATATACCTCGGGCATAGACTCCGTAACGATTCTTGCAATTCTACGGGCATTGAGGTTGGCAGTGAACTGAGTGAACTTTGTCGTCATATGAGGGTCGTAAGACTCTGCACTCAAAAAACGCTACCGAGGGTGCTCACCTTGTACTTCTGCAAAAAACCGATCAGACATCTCACGTTCTTTCTCGGCATCAGCTAAGACCGACGGGTGAGCCTTTCTCTTTTTCATCTCGCTTCTGTCGTGATTACTCACATCAAGGTCACCATTTAAACTGCCGTAAGCTCCTGGCCAAGTGTTGTATGGCTCCCAATTTGGCCGCGGATCAATATTTTTTCGGCCGGTAGCTTGATGGCACACCATACACTTTTTGGGGTTTGCCTCAGAAAACTGAGGTGCTTTTCCCTCTTCAAAGATCACTTCGCGAAATTCGAAGCTTGCGGTATCGTCGCGGTACTGCATCATCTCAATGCGATTGTAACCTCTGTGAGATGCGTCGCCGTTGAAACTGAATACGAATTTTGCTGAGCGATCGAACAGAATTGCCCTGGGAGCCAAAAAAGAAGACTCCTGCAGACTTCGGCTCTTATACATCAAAATGTAGTGCGCAAAGTGAAGCGGATACGCTTCTTTTAGAGCGGCAAGAGTGTCTTCTACCGACTCATACTGATAGTACTCTACGAGTTCCACAAACTTTTCGTAGTTGAGATCTGTTTTCTCAGTGAAGTCATAGTAAGAAGCAAAACTGATGCTGTGTGTGCATAGTGCGAAAATGAACGTTGTAAGGCGAACCAGCCAATTCATATTCCCCCCGGAGCAATGAATTTGTACCGCCGAGTTTAAATGAATTTCCGTTGGGTAAGAGGTTTCACCTCAACATTGATGGTCGAATGTAAGCATTTTAGTGATCTCTCCGAGATTGCCATATAGTCCCTGAAATTATCCCCTGTTTTGTCCTTAGAACCGTGCCAGTTGGTTTTGGAGATAATAAATAGTGCTAATACCCACTCCAAAACCGACGCCATTCACCACTAGACCCCAAAAAGAATCTGTTGAAAGCTCGAGCTGAAGTAAAATACCATACAGTTATGAGTGAAGATCAGAACGAAAAATCACAAGTCAATTTTGTTTTACCTGAGGGCCTAGAGCTCGATGAGCCGCTTGGCGGTGAAATCGAAACAGTGCCTGGTATTCTCGACGAGTCTGAACTCAACATATCGTTAGCACCTCCTGAGGGCCTGACCGAGGAAGCTCCACCAATTATACTTCTCGATGCTGACTGCAAAGTTGATATCGATCTTGGTGATTTGTCTACCGTTTCACTAGATCGCCGCAACAGAAAGAGATTTGGCTACAGCGGAGCTGTACTTTTAACAGACAAAGCTTCACACAGACGTTTTCATGCTCAATCACGTGATCTTCACAAAGAGGGTGTCGGACTCGCATTTTCAGGCCCACCACCAAAAGAAGGTGACCAGTTGATACTTGAATTTGTGGGTGATGAAAGGCTGCAGCCTTTGTCACTTGAAGTGGTTGTGACATCTGTTAACAAACGATCTGATGATAACTTCACATTTGTGGGTCTTAAAGTTGTCTATGCCGGCTCATTGGCCAAGAAACGAATCGAAGAGTACATAGACAGTCTTGACGATTAATTTCTTTGAAATATCTTTTTACCCTGTGTCAGGGTGATCGCTGTTACGATTCCGATCAACATACCGGTTAATAGATCTAAATAGACCACAAAAAACACTGTTGCGATAAAAGGCAAGAAACGGTTCAAACCTCGACTCCACATCTCAAAATAAATAGCAGGCTTTGTGAGCCTCAAGCCCACAACAATCAAAATGGCTGCCAAAACCGAAAGTGGGATTTCATTCATAATCGGGGTGATGATTAAAACAGAAAAAAGAAGTAAAACCCCATGAAAGAATGATGCTGCTCTAGTCTTAGCCCCGGCAGCGACATTGGCTGAGCTTCTGCCAATCACCGCTGTTAAAGGCAACCCGCCAACCATGCCTGAGACTAAGTTGCCAATTCCCTGTGCAGTCAACTCTCGATTGAAATTTGAGCTTCTTTTAAGTGGATCTAATTTGTCTACAGCATCTATGCACATTAATGTCTCTATTGATGCGACTGCGGCTATTACAGCTGCAGTTTGATAAACTTCAAAAGACCCCAAGTGTTTGAGGTCGGGTAACGTCAACGATGAAGTTAAGTCTGCCCATTGTATAACCGGTATATTTACGAAGTGCGACTCAGCTATACTCCAATCAGGATCAATTTGGCCTAAAAGTTTTGCTAAAAGAGTTCCCACAGTGACTACTATTAGAGCAATTGGAAAGTTTCGATTAGGAGTCTTATATTTGTCAAAAAGCAGCAATGTCGTAAGAGCAAGCAAGCCAATGACTAGAGAGCCAACCTCAAAGTAATCACTCAAAGAAAGAACAGCTTCTACTGACCCCTGTTCAAATGCTGTGGCAAAGCTTGCCATCCCCTCCTGCGGGCTATTGAAGCCTACAAGATAAGACAGTTGTTTCAAAATTAGTATTAAACCAATGGCTACGAGAATGCCGCGAATCACAGAGGCTGGGAAAAACGAGGCCAAGAAGCCGGCCCTAGCCACAGATAAAAAAATCTGCATAGCTCCCGCCACCGCAACTGCTAATACGAATACTTCATAGCTGCCAAGGGTGACCAAAGCATCACTAACAATCACCACCAAGCCTGCTGCAGGCCCACTCACACTCAAAGGCGAACCTGATAGAGGCGCCACCACAAGCCCACCTACGATACCCGCCAGCAAACCTGATAGCAGTGGTGCATTCGAGGCAAGGGCTAGGCCCAGACAAAGTGGCAAAGCAACAAAAAACACCATTACCGAGGCGTTGAGATCATGGTAGATGGCTGCTTGATTCAATGATTTCTCAGCCATTGGCCCTCTCATCCCTTTGACAATTGATGCGCTCACCTTCAGTCTAATATTATGGCTGCAGCAAGTTCAACAGTGTTGGCAATTGACGTTGGTGGTACGAAGACCGCAGCTGCAGCGGTGAATGCAGAGGGTAAAATACTCAAGCGCGCACAAGTACAGACCACCCTAGCAGATGGCCCCGATTCATTTATCGAGAATATTTGCTCTGTTGCAAGTTCAATTTTAGATGGGCATGACTGCTCAAGCATTGGTATTGCCTCTGCCGGTCCTCTAGATCCAATAAACGGATTACTGATAAACCCAACCAATCTCAAATCGGAGGATGGCAAGCCGTGGGGCAATATCTCAATCGTTGAACCAATACAAAGAGAGTTGCAAAAACCAGTCATACTCGAGAACGACGCCGCCTGTGCAGTTTTGGCTGAGGATTGGATCGGCGCCGGCCAACACAAACAATCAACTCTAGTAATGACATTAGGTACCGGGGTAGGCATTGGCGTCATCTCCAATAATAAACTGGTTCGGTTGCGCAATAGCTTTCATCCAGAGGCTTCTCACTTCAGTCTGAATTTCACAGACAAGCTAGCCAAGTGCGGTTGTGGAAACTATGGCTGCGTCGAGGCTTACCTAGGCGGCAAGAACTTCGTTAGCTACTGCAATAAAAGGTGGGGCATTCAGGCAAAAGATGGCCTTGAACTCAAAGCACTTGCACAAAACAACGACCCAAAAGCTTTAGAAGCATTTAACTTTTATTCAGAAGCCATGGCGCAAGCTTTGACAGCATACGCTGTTCTCTTTGCTCCTGAAGTTGTCGTTTTCTCAGGTGGCTTTTCTCACAACTTTGAATTTTTCTATGACAAGACAAACTCGTTATTAAAAGACCTTCTTAAAGACAGACGTGAAGGTTTAGATTTTTTACCTGAAATCTGTGTGTCTGAAATGCAAGAAGATGCTGGCTTACTCGGAGCCGCAAGAGTGGCGCTTCAAGCTCCAGAGCGCTTTTGAACTTGCTATTTTGTATTGGCGTGCCGTTTCAGTTTGTACTCTTCAAAATCGGTAGTTAGAACGCTGTAGGCCAAAAATCCACCAATTGAACCGAGTGATCCAAATGACTCTACATGCTTTTGCAGCAAGGCTTCGTGAGACAGGTAGACCTCAAATATTCGATTCCAAAACTGTTTCGCATTGCCGTGGCCTTTGATGTACAAATTGAGAGAAAAAATAATCAAAGAAAAAACAGCTTCTAAATCAGACTCTGTATGTGCTTCGGTCTCAATAAACTTCAAAAAATCATCTAAGCGTAATGCATCAGCATGCACCCAACCAAAGTTTGTGTAGCCCGGGTCAACGAGCAAGGGGAGCTCGAACTCAAACTCTGTCTTTGCTTCGCGCTCTATAAGTTTTAGTCTTTGTATAAGATGATTGAAGTCGTGCACTGAGGTGGTCATTTAGTGCTGTGCTCTGAACTCTTCCATGGC
This sequence comes from Bdellovibrionales bacterium, assembly GCA_013216195.1. Taxonomy (GTDB): domain Bacteria; phylum Bdellovibrionota; class Bdellovibrionia; order Bdellovibrionales; family UBA1609; genus JABSOQ01. The sequence continues at coordinate 3,758 of JABSOQ010000067.1, read as the reverse complement.
GACTATTGTTAGGTCAGAATGAAGCCGGAGGCCATTAACAGTAGCTGCACCTGTATTTTCTAAGAACCTAGAATACACCTGCTGCTTACCTGAGCCCCTCACCAGTAAAAGCGTCGCCTTTGTAGCCATGAAAGCTTTGAGGCCATATGTCAGGCCCTTTGCAGTTCTCTCAAGCTGGAGGGTCTGCTGCGTGACCTTTTCGAGTTCAACTTCTCCAAAGAAAAACTCTCTTGGTAAGCTCGGCTCGTGAAAAGCGAGGTGACCGTTTTTACCCAAGCCAAGAATGGCGAGGTCTGCCTGAACCCCGTTACTCTCTGAAGGAGGCACCACCCTGATGCCCTTTACCTTCAAGTGCTCAATAAAAAACTTCTCAAACATCTGCGGCTGGCGCTCTGATAGAACTTCGTCAATCTGGTAAAGCTCCAAACCCTTCAAATAGTCAGGCTGATTTTTTGACCAGTGTTTGTAAAGCAGCTTAGGAGTTTCTCCAGCGGGTAAATAAAGACTCTTCGCAGACGTCTCAGTTACCCTCTGTTGCAACCAAAGGTCTGCTTGCTGCACAAAAGTATCCTCATCCGAACAGTAATGAGTTTTCATTTTGGGCTCTTTTGGGTAATTTGAAGTCATGAACTCTTTAAACTCTTCCATAGACACTCTTATTGTTACGGCTCATCCCGATGATGAGACTATTTTTTTCACTGGGCCCATGTTTTCAAGACCTAGGTCGAGCCAATACGTGCTTTGTGTGACTGATGGAAATGCAGACGAAAATGGTACCGAACGCCTGCAACACTTTAAGCAAGCGCTATCAAAGCTCGGGGTTTCTGGTCACTGCCTCGGTTTGCCAGATCATTACGAAAAACGCCTCAACATTCAGCAGATTCATGACGAGCTCGAGAAGTGGCCTCAAGTTAATGAGGTCTTTACACACAACATTCAAGGTGAATACGGTCACCCCCACCATCAAGACGTGAGTTTCGCTGTTCACAGCTTTTTCAATGAAAAATGCAAAGTGCTCAGCACAGCCTACAACTGTTATCCCGACGAAGTGTTTCAGCTTAACGAAGAGCAGTGGCAAACAAAGTTTGAAGTGCTGTCTGAGACCTACTGGTCGGAGACTCATAGGTTTCAGCAGTTTTTGCCATGTACCTGGAGTGAGGGCTTTTCTGAAATGAAGTTTAACGAGGTCGCATCGGTCTACAAAAGTCTAACGAACAAAAGCGCTATAGATAAAGGAGCTCTCGACAAACTTAAGCCTTATGGCAAGTATCTCGAAGAACAGGCCCTAGCAAAAGAGAAGAGACCATTCTGATTAACTGTTGCCCACCAGCTGGCCAATAATTTCAGGTAGCTTGTCTCTTTCATAAGATTTGACTTTTTCAGCCAGAGACTCTGCGGTTTCGTCTTGCTCAACAGTTACCCGGCCTTGATAGATGATTTCACCCTCGTCGTAGTCTTTTGAAACGTAGTGAATGGTGAATCCCGACTCTTTTTCTCCGGCTCTGACGACCGCATTGTGAACATGCATGCCATACATTCCTTTACCACCATATTTCGGCAACAAAGAGGGGTGAGAGTTAATCATACGCCTAGGATAACGATCTAGTACACCTTGCGGAATTAGCCTTAAAAAGCCGGCCAAAACAACAAAACAATGATTGTACTCTTCGCTTTCAGTGAACTCTTTACTTAGCATCACTCTGATACCTAAAGAACGAGCCTTTTGAGCAGCGCCACAATTCTCATTGTTAGTTACGAGCAGTACTACCTGGTACCCGTGTTCAGATTGCTTATTAGAAGAGGATATCTCTTCGAAAAGAGTGCCTTCGCCAGATGCGAAAACTACAACTTGTTTTTGAATGCCAGAGACCGAATTCATAGACCTAGCCCTAATGCTAGGAAGCCTCATGGGCAAGACATTTCTATGGCGATGACCTATTATTGGTTAGTAGTGCATGAATCCAAGGAGGGACTATGCGAATTCTTCTCGTACTTGCTGCTTTTTTTGCTCCGCTGGCGCTAGCTGATACCTTCGACGACCTTAAGTCATTAGTAGCCGCCGCTGACTCAGCTGAAAGCTATGAAGAGTTTCGAAATCACTACAGTGGCCACTCGATGTTAGAAAAGCTTGATGGTATCGCAAAAACTCGCAGCCTTCGAAGTCTTTGTTTGGCGCTTCAGAAACTCGATTATGAGGACCAGATTCTTTTTGTTGATGCCATCGAAGAGCATCGCTCTTGGAGCCATATCTCTTGCTTCAGAAGCCTGCTTCGAAGCATTGCACGAACAACTTTGCAAATCCAAAGGCGACTAGAACTTAAAGTTGCCGAAGGCGACACTCCTGATTCAATTGACAAAGATGGGCGAAGGGTCAGGTCACAGCTGGGCCCTAGCGAAGATCGCAACCTGCCCTCAGATGAGGCGTTGAACCTGCCCTGGGGCGACAGCTTACCTGAGGGAACATTTGCTCTCACATTTGACGATGGCCCTCACCCGCGGAGAACCCGGGAAATTCTCGACATATTGAACGAACAAAACATTCAAGCGACTTTCTTTGTGCTTGGCGAACGAATTGATCGCAACCCACAGATGCTGAGCAAAATGCTCGAAGCCGACCACACTCTTGGTAGCCATACCTACAGCCACCCTGACCTATCTCGTAGAACCTACGCAAGCGCAGTGAAAGAGATTGAAGATGGGGAGGCAGCAATTGAGGAGGCCGTCGGCAGCTCTGAGCCCATGTTTCGTTTTCCATATGGGGCTAAAACCAGCCGTCTAATGGACTATCTCAAAGAACGAAATATTCACCACTTCTTCTGGGACGTCGACACTCTCGATTGGAAGAAAAGGAACCCTGAGGAGCTCTTGGATTACGCCATTAGGCAAACAGAGAAAAACGGCAGAGGGATAGTCTTGTTTCATGACATACACTCTCAAACTGTTGCGATGATGCCTGCCTTCTTAAGAAAACTGAAACAGAACAACTACAAAATCGTAGTCTACCGAACGGAAGCAGCAGTTCATTGAAATTGTCAATTAAGCCTGCCCTGCAGCTGAATTCTAGCGAAGTCACGCAAATCATGCAGATCTTCAACGCCGACTTGAATTTTGAGAGCGAGCAAAAGCGAGAGGCCTTCGAAGACCGCTGGATGGGCCCTTACCTTCAGGACTTACCCAGTGAGACCTTGTTCTTTTTAGCAAAAGATGATGACGATGTTGTGCAGGGCTATTTGCTTCTTGCCCAAGATAGCAAACTGTTTCTTGAGGCCTTTTCAAACCGAGCCAAGAGCTACCAGGTATTTTCAGACCTGTTTGAAGAGTACCCAGCTCATCTTCATATCAATCTGACACCTAATTGCAGAGGTCAAGGCGTCGGGTCAAAACTTATGAAGTCGTTGATAGTTCACCTTACTGAGCAAAAAGTTGAAGGCGTTCATCTGGTGACTTCACCAGATGCTAGAAATGTCAGCTTTTACCGAAGCAATGGTTTCCTCGTAGAGGAGCAAAGACCTTTGCGCTCAACCCCACTTCTGTTTATGGGTCAAAAAATCACGAGATAATAAAAAGGCTTACCACATCGGTAAGCCCTCTCTTGCAAATGTGGATAAACTTGCTAGTAACTATTTTAACATTAAGAAGTACAGATTGCCTGTATGGTTGGTGCTGTATGCCGCCCTTTCTGCATAGGAGCCTTCACCGTGATAGAGGTCAACTCTGCCCTTGCCTTTAATCGCACCGCCAGTATCTTGATCAAGCAT
>JABSOQ010000066.1 GCA_013216195.1 Bdellovibrionales bacterium | reverse complement strand
GTGATGGTTCGATCATAATACCGATGGTGGGCTTTTCTCAGAGCTTTAACATTTCGGTGGCCGGAGCTCTTGGCTGTTATCATGCGTTTGAGAAGAGGCGAGAGGCTGGTATTGGCGGTGACCTCAGCGACAAGCAAAAGCTGTTTGCTCGAGCGAATTACTACGTGCGCTGCCTAGAAGACCCCCAAAAGATTCTTGGAAACATGGTTCAAAGAGGTTAACGGCTTAGATTCCACATTATCTCGATTCGGCTGAAGCCCCGGATTCTCCGGCTCTACCGTCTGTACCTACAGAACCACGAGCGCCATCAGTATCTGGATCCGTAAGCCGCACATTTAGCCCTCCGATACCTCCACCAACAGAGTCGACATCAGAGCCTCCATTTGCTGTCAGAACACTCGGCTCAGTTGAGTAAACTCTCATTTCAGCAGAGGTTAACACTTCTCTTTCTGCTGCTGAAATTGGCCGGTTCGGGCCAAGTTCACCAATCTCAAAATCAGTGACGGCATCATCGCCTGTTCCTCTTGGGTTCCTAGGTGATGTGATAGGTGCTGAGCGCCTAACTAAGTTTCCGTTGGCATCGACCATAAAAAGTGTGAGTTGCCCAGCATTGGACCCCATGATTTCAGCATGAACGAGCGAGTGACCTTCTGGGACACGAATAGGAAAACCTAGAGTTTGGTAAACTTCACCATCTGGAGAGGTTGTAGTGTAGCGGAGAAAAGGCGGCCCGGAGCCGGCAACATGCGCTGTGAAACTCTCTCCAACAGTGTCTCCACCGCCAAAGAACCTGGCTGATTCGATGGTTTGCCTGTACTCGGCACCATTTATTTCTGTTGTTGTGTAAGACTTGCGATGAGTAACCTTATCACCCTGTCTCTGCAGCACGGCGATGTTTGCATATGGCTCTCGGGCTGAAGTACGTGGTGGTAAAACAACCTCAACTCCATTGTCAAAGTCTCGTCTAGTAAGACCTGTACTGATATCGAGATAGCGAAGCTCAGAACCCGACCTGATTCGCGTGTGAACTCTGACCACATCTGGGTTGCCAGCATTGGCTCCACGAGGTGTGTAGCGAAACACTTGAGCTGTTGAACTTCCACCTAACTGTTCAGTGATCTCTCTTGGGCCTCGATTTAAGATCACAACATCGTCTCTACGCAGGAACCCATTGGTGAACATATCTCCAGTGGTGTTGCCATTCATCCAACTGCCGAGCAATCTGCCGATTCCTCGGCCAGCTCCCGCGTAAGCATCGACCGCCATAAGACTGACGATCAAGCAAAATGTCGAAATCAAAAAGCTTGCTCTTAGGTGCATAGGTCCCCCTAAATATGATGTAGCTGAATTATCATTTTGAGACCGCAATTGCTCGCCTCATCCCCGAACCTCAAGACTAAAGCAACAGCAACATAGAGGCCAAACAGCACCCCTCAAGTTGCTCAAGATTTGTATGATGCGCAGCTAAACTGTCCGTTTGGCAAAGAGTTCGACAAGTCAAATTGAGACACATTAGAAAAAGCTGGTTCAAACCCTCGGGGGGGGGTGCCCTGTCGAGAGGAGGAGGCGAAGCTTCTTGAAGGTTTTGAAAATTGAATTGCGTTATCGGGGAGTGGTGCAAATTGGTAGTGAAGCTGATTTAGAACAAGGCTGTTTCGACAACAGTAGCGAGTCGCTTCTTGCTCGAACTCATCGCTATTTGCGCTATCTAGAGAATCCCAAAAACTTAGGCAACCATGATACAAAGAGATGAAAGGCTTAGATTCCGCTGCAGTAAAACGCACCAGAGACTTTAATGCTGAACTTGCCATCGACTTTTTGAGGTGCGCTACGCTTTCTCGATTTGGGTATAAATTCAGGCTCTGACTTCATTGTTTTGCAATGATCAATGATCACTCTCCAAAGCCTACCGGTTGCAATCTTTTGGGCATGTTTGATTTTGTCTTTAGAGGCATTGGAGTCAATCTTCACCTCTCCATGGCAAGCAAAGGCTCCCTCCATATACTCTTTCGATGAGACGCAACCACCAAACTCAGTTTTAATTTTGAAATCTCGATCGGCCTTGGCTTCGATCTCTTCTGGGCTGAGTTTGTCGGCAAAAGCCAAGCTAGGTAGGATCACAAGCACAAGAAGAGTCAACCATAGAACTTTCATAGCAATAGGCTAGTGAAAGACCTGACTCGAGTCATTAGAAATTTGAATCGTCGTCGGCTTTGTGTTTGAGCGTAAATTGAGCCGGAGCGATGGTCAGCGAAAAGGGGCTGCATCAAAACGTGGCCCAGATTCACCACCTCTAATTCTTAGGAGGTAGCCAGCTCATCGTAAATGGCAAGAGCTTCAGTTCGTACCTTGGCTCGATTTTGAGTTTAAACTCATTCGCCATGTCGATTGGCTTTTTCGAGCAGACAGTCGCAAGAAAGAAGTACTTGGTGTAGGTACTGGTCGTGCCAGCGTAGACGCCGTTACCGCCGGTTACGATAGTGCTTTTCGTGCTTGAGCTAAAGCCGGTGCCTTTTGAAAAAGTGAGATCTTGCTCTTCACCTGATTGTTCAAGTTTGCCGTACCAGTATTTAAGCTGAAGAGCTTTACTGCGGCTGGTGTTGATCTCAAGGCCAAAACACTGAGCTTTTTTGGTGAAAGACTCAGTGGCCTTGGCGATGTAGTTCTTCTCTTCAGAGGCAAGCTTTTCGTCGGACCACTTCTCCTTGAAGGCTTTCTCTTTGAACATTGTGCTGGCCTGAGCACGAAGCAAGGGTTCTGTGTAGGGGTAGATTCTTACCCAGGTGCGTGTTGAGGCTGCCATCGGTCTGTTCGGGCTGACCTCTGTGCGGTTGGTATCAAAGTTGGCTGGGGTGACTTCTTTTTGAATGTAAACCGTGCGAGATAGGTCAGCCAGTATGTCTTTTTTGGCAGCTACTGGAGAGCCCTCTTGCCATACTAGGTTGGTCATCTTTGAAGATTTAGATGGAGTCGTGCAGCCAAAAAGAAGGCTCGCCATGAGCACTGTCGTCATGAGAGTCATCAATTTCATATCATCTACTGTGATTTCAAAAGCTAGTTTGAATTGGCTGAAACGCGAGCTCGCAGCTTCTTTTCGAGATCGGCTTGTTGAGTTTTTAGCTTGCCGATTTTTTTCTGGTTGAGCTGCTTGAGAATACTGTTAGCAGGTTCGTTTTTGATAGCGTCATTGAGCTCGGCAATATCTCTCGCGAGTTGCTGTCTCTCTTCTTGCATTCGTCGAACACGTATACCGTCGTGGTAGCCACTGAGAAACTCTGGCTCCATAAACTCTGGGCAAACGTAGAAGTAAGACTGCTCAGACTTGCCAACGTTAAAGCCATTTTCGCGACTGCAATACTCAACTAGCCCAGAGTTTCTACCTGTCTGATAGACTCTCATTGCTCGGGTACCTTTTTCGGGAACACATTCCCCAAGCTCATCGGCAGCGGCATGTTGAGGGGCGGGTAGCCCTTTGGCGCCATCTTGGCGACCAAGCGAATAGGCATCGACACCGGCGCAGGGCTTATCGAAGGCCACGATCTGCTTTTGAGCGCATTGACACAGGGCGGCTAGAGCCAGTATACAGAGCGTGAGTTTGCTGATTCGACCAAGAAATTTGTTCATGTAGACGGTGTTGCCTCCGGTGAAATCGAACTTTGACCAAATCGAATTGGCAGCGCTTGAGTAATTGATTAAACCATACCCAGCCGCAATTCAACGAAATAGACCACCTGCGAAAAAAGGTGCCGACTGGTTCTGCTGGCAAATAAAGAAAGTTTACTAAACGGAGCGAAATTGATGTCTGAAGAGAAGCTGTACGGTGAAAAGGCCATTGAAGAGAATGAACTAGAGAGGTTTGAGAACCGCACTCAAGTTCGTCGTTATACAGTAGAATTCACGTGCCCAGAGTTTACATGTATCTGCCCACGTTCGGGGTTCCCCGATTTTGCAGAGATTCGTATCAAATATGTGCCTGACAAGTACTGCGTTGAGCTGAAATCACTGAAGCTTTACATCAACGGCTACAGAGACAAGAAAACCTTTCACGAGGATGTGACCAATAAAATTCTGCAGGATTTGGTTGATTTGTTAGATCCTTGGGAGCTTGAGGTGGTTGGTGATTTCAACGTTCGGGGTAATATTCACACTCTTGTGACTTCAAAGCACGAGAAGCCACAATAGAAAAAATGCCGGCCTCTTAGAGTCGAGAAGAGGCCGACACAACTGTGGAAAGTATTTGCAAGGCCCAGGGTTAGGGTCGTTCTAACCGAGTACCTGTTTGTAATACAATTCTCTTGCCAGCTCAGGCCCTAGCAGTTGGTAGTAGGAGCTGGTTCGCTCATCATGCCTTTAACACTGCCGATTCAATTGGCAAAAAATCGCAAATTTGCTGCCTGACATCAGCTTCAGGTTGAGACACAATACAGGCATGGCACAGCTTTCTTCGATTTCTCATGAGTATGATGGTTCTGAAACCCACCTTTTGTTCCAAAAAGTTGGCATTTTTATCGATGCAGAGAACATAGAGTTGTCGGGCTTGAAACATCATGAAGCCCGCACAGATTACAAAAAGCTACTGGATAAAGTTGGAGATAGAGAGATCGTCAGAATCTTGTACTACAAGCCAGAGTACAAAGAGATCTCAAAAGACTTTGAAACATTTTGGTACGGACTGGGTGGTGAGATCAGACGACCATCGAAGAACGCAGACACATTTTTGGTCATTGATGCAGTGACTCTGGCTGAGAAGATTGATGTGGCTATCATTCTGGGTGGAGACAAAGATTTTCTGCCCTTGATTTGGTATCTCAGATCGCGAGGCTGTCGTGTTGAGATTTGGTCGTGGCCCGAAGCGACAAGCCCCGAGGTTAAAGAAGCTGCTGATATTTACTTTCCGATAACTAAAGAATTCGTAGTGCCGAAGAGGTCTTCAAAGGCCAAGAAAACCAGTACAACCCGTCGCATGACAAAGAAGAAATCCCGTTAAACCTTGACGGCGCATTGCGTATTGGGCGATATTTGCACCTCAAAACCCGGCGCCGGTAGCTCAATTGGATAGAGTATCTGACTTCGGATCAGAGGGTTGGGGGTTCGAGTCCTCCCCGGCGCGCCATGAAGAAAAGATCACCATCGGTGATCTTTTTTTTGCCGGGGAGGACTCGAAGGTTGAATTCGTGCAGCCAGTGGCTGCCTTAGATCGTCTCATTTTGAGACAGTTTGTGTGAATTAAGTCGGTGTCTTCGATCTCAATGGCCTGATGAAGTACAATTTCAAAATGAGAATCGCGGCACTTACCCTCTTGTTTTTATGCTCGAGCCCGGGCTTTGCAAGCCTTCAATCGGCCTGCTTTCCTGATCCTAATGACGACGAGTTGGTTCGAGAAATCGAACAGATCTACGAGCAAGAAAACCTTGGGGAAGTGGGCGATATGAGAACTTGGCCCATAGGAGCGATCTATCTTCATGGCTGGGATAACATTTTAGAAGATGGCTCAGCAGATGAGCTGGCAAACCGCGAGAGACTCAAAGAGCTAGCAAAACAGATGGCCAGAAGGCGCTTGAGAATTGCTTTGCCTGTCTCTGGTCAAACCCGAAGAGTCAACGATGGTCGAACGGTCTTTTACTGGCCAGGCCAAATGCCACTGCAAGAAAATGAGGGTGCAGAAAGAAACAGCTCTATTGAGGGTTTAGCAAGGCTCGCTTGCAGTAGCAACGGCAATGGTGATGATGTAGATTTGGCTTCGCCTAGGGTTTTAATGGGCTACTCGAATGGTGCATACAAGGCAATTAATTTGGCAGAATCATTAAACTGCAGGCAAGGGCAAACAGCCGGAGCCTACACTCGCATTATTGCCATTGGCGCTCGAGAGAGTTCAAACAGTTGCGGCACGCTTAGAACCAATGCAGCTCATAGCCCAAGAAATTTTGCTGAACGGCTCGACGGTTTTTTAGATGGCTGGGATGATGGTATCGTCTGGAGTTCTCCAAGACCTGTTTTGCGAAGGGGAATAGCCGACCCTGTTGATGAAGCTAGATAGAGCTCTTGAGTCACTCTTTATCGGCCTCCCCAAGCTCTGCAAGTTTCAGTTTTTTACCAGGGCATTAGGTTTGCTCAGTGTCGCCAGAGTGGTCATCATGAGGCACATCACCATGGCCAAGAATGTGCTGCTTTGGTATCGAGTGCTGTTTTTGAAGCCGGGCAACCAGTTTTTTTAAGGCTCTCATCTGGGCAGCTGTAGGCTCTGAGTTTTCGAGGTTGCCAACTAGGCAGATCCCGATACCAAAGATATTGTGCTCCCAAGAATTCACACTGACATGGGTGCCACTGATTTGTTCCTTCCATCTGAAGGTGGGCTGAACTTCGCCATCTTTCATACCTTTTCCGTTACCGATAACGAAATGGTAAGCGACGCCGCCATAGCCTTGTTTCGTATGGTAGTTATCGAAGGCTTTGACTGAACCAGCAGCAGTTGCTGAGTGGTGAATGATGATTGACCGCCAACCCTTAAAGGGCTTAGTTCTTTTGTAGTACCAATCTTGATAGTTGGTATCTAAGAACTTACTAGATGAGTTTGACTCAGCTGTGCAGTGGGTGATGAGTGCAAAAGTGGCAATCGTCGTCGAAATGTAAATGGCAATTAAGATGAGTGCTTTCATACTTTTATTTCACAAGACTTTGGCGCCCGCGAATAGGCACTAGTCTGTACCAAAGCTGCTTTCGATTTTTACAAAGAGTTTACTCTATTTCGATATCAAAAAACTGATTTCGAAGCAGCTACCAGGGTTGGCGGCTTTGTAATCGATATTGCCGCCCATTTTTTTAGTGAGTTGCTGAACTAAAGCCAAGCCGATGCCTGTGCCTGTGGTTGAGCGTGTTAGCTCGCTCTCTCCTCTGTAAAACAGTTCGAAGATTCGGGTTTTACTACTGGTGGGTACACCTGGGCCATAATCGCGCACTGAAAATGTTGTGGTCTCATGAGAAGAACTAACATCTATCTCAATTTTTTGTGGAGGATGGTCTTTGGCAAATTTGACTGAATTGTCGACTAGGTTCAGAAAAATCTGAACGAAGGCATCTTTATCGACATGCAAAATTGTGGTCTCAGCGTTTTCGGTGGTTTTGATGAACAATTCAAAACCAGCACCTGTTGCTATCGGCTGTACTCGATTCTGAAGAACTTGTACCAAGTCTTTCACTGAGTAGGCCTCAAGTTTTAGATCGAGTTGGTCTTTGCCGATTCTTGCCATGCTCAAAATATTGTTTATCAGACGACTCAATCGTTCGCTCTCGTTCAAGATAAAGCCATAGGCCTTTTGCTTTTTATCTTCACTTCCGACCCAGTCACTTTGAAGCATCTCGCTGTGCATTCTAATGGCCGTGAGAGGAGTGCGAAGCTCATGGCTAACGGCCGAGACAAAGTTAGACTGCTTTTGAAGAAGCTCAGTTTGCTTTTGGTTCAATATGTATAGCCAACTCAAGCCTACACTTAGAATCAGAAAAATTATCAGTAAAATGGCATTTATCAGAGACCAGCTTGCCGAAAAGCGTATCTCAGGTGTGGAGTAAAACAGGTTCAATGATTCAAGGGGGGCTGGGAGTCCACTCTTCAATACCAGAATCTGTTGGTTTTTAAACTTCTCAGCCTGTGTAAAGCTCGGAAGTATCTGATCTCCAGAGGCAATAACAATCTGGTCTTGCTTGTCTTCTGACAAGCCCCTGCGGTACTTCGGATTAAGAATAGAGGAAAAAAATTGCCTCTCGTCGACGACAAACCCTTGGAGGTATCTTCTTTTGCCGACTCGAACCTCTCTGTGAAAAACGATATTACCTGTTTCGAGCACCGTGGCCAAGAATGGGTCAACTGTTGCATCTAGACCCTTGATGCGGATCTGCTTTCTTGCTTGTTCAATGCTGAAGCGAGATAACTTTTTTGGGGAAGCTTTCGAAAAGCCTTTCATTTCGGCTTTCGATTTGAGCGCAACCTTTTTGAGGCTCTTTGATTTTTTAACTGGTACGGGCTTGATCTGTGGATCCCTAAGGCCTCGCTCGCCGCGAAGTTGAAGGTTTTTTTTGTATTTGGTAAGCTTGAGGTTGTCTTTTTTAGCAGTCTTAGTTGGACCGAGTAGCTCTGCGTTCTTGATTAAGTCATAAAGCTCAAGAAGCTTTTGCTTTCGTTTTGGAACCTGATTGAGCTCCCGCTCCTCAGAGAGCTTGCGAGCTGGCCAAATTGGCGATGTAAAGCTTCCAGAGCTCTCAATCTGAAAATACCCTATTACACCAGGAAAGTTTGTGCTTGGTTCAATATTGGCAAGAGGGGATACGCTCACGAAATAGCTTAGGCCGATTTCTTTGACATTGTTCAGACTGTATTCAGTGAAGGGTCTAAGATCCTCAGATCTGATCAACTCCCTTAGCCGGTCATTAGTAAAGTAGGTAATAGCCTGGGCTTGCCTTTTGGTCTCTTGAAAGGCCTCGAAAGTGAAGTACCTGTTCATGTAGATGCTAAGAAAACAAAGGGGTATCAAGAGCAGAGCTAATAGGAGCAGTGTGAGTCGCGAAAATGAGGTTTTTGGCAGCAAGTTGATCATGAAAGGGCGATCTTGCTTTCTACTAGTTGATAGCCACGGCCTCGAACGGTCTTCAGAAACTGAGGCTGTTTTGGTTCTGTCTCAATTTTCTTTCGAAGCTTTGCTATATGAATGTCAACTGTACGGGTGTCGTACTCAGGCCCTTCTTTATAGCCCCAGACGTTGTGCAAGATCTCCTCACGTGTTTTCGTTCGAAAGTGGTCTTTAGCAAGGTATTGTAAGAGCTCGATTTCACGAAGTGTGAAAGTAATTTCACCAGCTTGAGTTTCCCCTTTCAGCTCGTGTGTCGAAATGGTCATGTGGTCGGCCAACTGCAGCTTTTCTGTTTTGAGTGACGAGGTTCTTCGCAAAATTGCACGAATGCGCAGAACGAGCTCTTGAACTGAGAAGGGTTTTGCAATGTAGTCATCAGCGCCCAGCTGTAGGCCGTTGACGATGTCATCCTCGGAAGTCTTCGCCGTGAGCATTACAATTGGAAGGGTCAAGTTTTGAGACCGAATCTCCTCACAGACTTCAAAGCCATTTTTTTTGGGCAGCATGATATCTAAAATCACCACATCAAAGTCGTTCGACGTAGCATAGCTTGCTCCAGCTTCGCCATCAGCAGCCAGGGTCACTTCAAAACCGTGGTAAACGAACAGATCCCTAAGGCCAGAGCGAATAGATTCTTCGTCTTCTACAATAAGAATTTTTGGTGGTTTTAAAAACTGATTGCTCACTCTCATAATTAAAGCTTAGCAGGGCCAGGGTTTTCAATTGTAAACTTCCTGTAAATGCTTGTTATTGCCAATTTTTCGTAAAATCTGAACTCGCCGTTTTACATAAAGCTGCCTATTTTTGAGGCTTTATCAACCTTAGTGTGAACGCTGGGAGGTTGGTATGTCTGTCTCGATTTACTTAAGTTTACTGGCGTTTCTGATGGCTCCAATTGTGATAGCGCATGGCAAAGAAAGTGGAGTGAAGACGAGTAAACTGTCTCGAATCGTTCGGAAAGCAAACGAGAACCATTTGAGGCAGTTATTTGAAAAGAAAAATTTGAAATGGGGTGGGCCACTGTATGTGAGAGTGTTTAAGCACACAAGAGAGCTAGAGATCTGGGCGCACAATCAGGCGGGTGAATTCGAACTCTTTAAGACCTTCAGAATTTGCTACCACTCCGGCCAAGTGGGGCCTAAAACTCGGCAAGGAGACATGCAGGTGCCAGAGGGGTTTTACCAGGTAAATGTCGGCCGCTTGAATCCTTACAGCTCTTATCATTTGTCATTTAATATCGGCTACCCCAATAAGCTCGATCGTAGTCTCAATAGAACGGGCGGCAATATCATGGTTCATGGCGATTGTGTGTCGGCAGGTTGTCTTGCCATGACAAACCCCGGTGTAGAGAAGATCTACACAATTGTGGAGGCATCTTTAATAGGCGGGGTAACAGAAATACCTATTCATATTTTCCCGTTTCGAATGAATTACCTCAATAGGTTGAGGTTCGTGAGATTTCCCCACTGGGAGTTCTGGAATCAGTTGATGCCCGCATATCAGTACTTTGAAAAGTACAAGGAGGTGCCCAGAGTGGAGGTTAAGGGTAAACTCTATCGGCTAGTTCAAGACAAGTAGTGATTGGAGCGAGCTAGCTATCTATCACTTGACCTTAGTTGTCTGGCCCGACAATCTACTTTAGGTCTTTAGGTCTTTAGGTCTTTAGGTCTTTAGGTCTTTAGGTCTTTAGGTCTTTAGGTCTTTAGGTCTTTAGGTTTTTAGGTTTTCTTTCTTCAACCCTGAGCAAGAATTCGGTTTATGAAAAAACGCTGGCACGTCATTTTGTACATTATTTTCTTCATTTCTTCACTTGAGGTAATGTCTTTCGTCTACCTTTTCGTTTTTGAAGATCAGGCAAGGCTGGCAGCCTATGAGTTTGAGCAAGAGCAGCTATTTAGTAGAAGTATGTGGTTCGAGAAACATTCGGCTCATCCATTCTTGACATACAGTAGGTCAGAATTGGTGCCCGAATTGATTCAAGTTGATAGCGATACGGTCAATGTCGCCATTATAGGAGGGTCTGTCGCCAGAGGTTTTGGTGAGTATCTTATTGAGGGAGGATCTAAGGAGTGGGCCACACTTGTTTCAGAGCTAGGTAAGCCCATTAAACTGTTTAATTTAGCTGTCGGAGGCTATAAACAGCCCCAACAGTATTTTCAGAGTTTGTTAGTTAAAGAAAAGTTCGACCTGTTCATAAGTCTTGAGGGCTACAATGAACTATTTTTTCGGAGCATTGAATGCGCTCCACAGCTCTGGAACACCTATTTTGTGCGTTACTCAGACAGTTGGGGCCTGGTATCAAGACTTTCTGTCGCCGTTTTTAACAATTTGTTGAGATTAAAGTTATGGTGGCGGAAGCGGGCTCTCAGACCTTTAAACTGATTGGGTACTATGCAGATCGCCCCTTGTGGGATTTCAAAAAAAGATGGATCACAAAGAGCGTTGAAGAGCCCTATCGCAAGGGTCAGTTTTGTAGTCAGAGTGAGAAGGAAGAATCCGGCGGAGTGCAAAGGTGGGCAGAACTTGTGAGTGATCAGCACTTGGCTTTGAGGAGTTTCAATAAAAAAATATTTACCACTTTGCAGCCAGTGCCTTTCGCTCGAAAAGGCCCGGGTAGAAGTAGGTTGCAAGAAAAGCAGCTCAGCATTTTTGGTGAACAAAAATTAAGAAGAAGAGAAGAGCTTTACGAAAAAGCTCAACAGGCGTTTTTGCGCCCTGAGAAAAAGAATCTTGATGTTGTAGATCTCTCGACGGTTTTTGATGGTCATGACGGTGTGGTATTTGAAGACGACTGCTGCCATCTTAATGATCAAGGCAATCGTGAGATTCTGCAAAGTCTGATCCCAAGGTTGAAAATTCTGCTAGAGGAGAGCAAGCATTAGATCAAGTGCCGAATAGCGAGACCTCAGAGGCAGGCCTGTCTACGCAGTTCACTAGTATTCAATTGTGTCGATGGCGCTTAGGGCAAAAATGTGGAGGTCCCCCTCCGAGTTTGGGTTAACCATGGTCTCTCTGATCTTTTTCAAGGCTTGCTTTTGGATCTTCATAATTTTGTTGTAAGCCTCTTGATTTACTGAGCTTGAATAGTTGCTGAAGACGTTTTGCTGAAGTTTGCCCCCAGGCCTTTCTTCAACCTTTATGAACTGGCTCATGAACTGAAACTTGTCTTTGAACAGTTCAGGCGCAAGCGAGAATCGTTTGCCATTCGAGTAGTAACGGCCACCTCTTTGGGTGATTAGATCTTTGCGTAGTAGCTCTTCAAGCCTTTGAATGCCGACCTTGCCTACGAGATCCATAACTTGTTCTTCAGAGCAACCGCTTGTGTGATTGCACAATTTGTAGACCAGGTATTTGATTGAATCAGCAAGCTCTCGGTTCAGCTCTTCACTAACCTCACAATCAAACTCAGCCGCGTGTGGAAAGTTCTCTTTCAAGTAATTTGCGATCAGTCCGGGATTGAGTTCGATAAGTTTTGCTACGTCGGTCTCTTCCGAAATGTATGACACAATGGCCATCACTGTACTCGGCGTCGGAAGAGTCTTGATTTGGCAATTGTATATTCGGCGAAGAGTAGACTCACTCACTTGGCAGCGGCCGCTTATGGTCGACAAACCAATAAAGGGGCGGTCTGCCAGATAGCCTTTAATGAGTTTTGAAAGCTCAAAAACAAGGTCTTGTGCAGACACTGATGCCGAAGAGGCGAGATTGGCCTCTGGCAAATCCTCGGTTTTCACCAGTCGAGTTAGATCCATATCTGGTTGCTACACTCCATCACCGTTTCACCTGAGACATCGATTGTCTCGACCAACGAATTTGAAAATTTCTGAATGAGATCAAAATCGGAATGAGGCATACTGTTACCGCTAAACTCACCACTGATGCGTTTAAGCACACCTCTTGCCGCCGTACGGCTACATAAAGGTGATGAGATCCGCAGATTAAGCTCGTGGTGATTAATGAGATCGCGATTTAAATTGAGACCCTCGTCGTCGATCATATTTAAATTGTGTATGCGGCCAGCAGGTGACTTGAATAGTGGAAAACCAGACCTTGCAAACGTGCCTAAAATCTCACGCTCTTTGTCGTCATAAGCTTCTCTTTCACTATAAATGACTTCTGGCTCTTGTAGCGGAACGCTCGCATCACAAAGTGGCACCTCTTGGTTCTCTATTCTCTTTACCAATGCGAATTCATTCTGATTCGGCTCAACTTTTTCGTAGATACGAACCTTATGTGTGAGCTCAATGCTGAACACCCTTACCAAGCTTTGTTCTTCTGAAAAATGAATGCGCTCGAGCTGCCTGATCGGTGCGACTTTCAAGTCGTCGCAATTTGAAAGCTCTGAATTCAGCTCAGTGCAAGAGCTCTTACTTTTGAAAAACAGGTGTCGTTGATCGTGGCATAGATGATTAGCAGGGTAGCTGAGATTGCGGCTAATCAAAATATGATCCGCAACTTTGAACTGAGAGGTTGTGAAACTAGTTTCAGACTCGGCGTTTAAGCAGAAAAGCAGCAATGGTAGAACCCATGTTCTCTTAATAGCAAAACTAAACGCCATCTACCCCTCCCGTATTCAATTAACTATTTGGTTAACAAGTTTGGCTTATACTGTCGATCATAGGATCGGTTTTGTAGAATCTCTCTGAATTGCGCGACCCGTAAAATATAAAAAGGCGAAAACTTGTTAGTTTTCGCCTTCAAATCAATCATAATTGAGGGTTACGTTATGCGAAGTAAGGAACTACTCTTGGCAAGAAACTTTAAAAGAAGCTCTTGAACCAACGGCGCGGAAAGAACCGTTTGCGCTTTTTACGAAAGAGTTGGCGTTATCGCTCATTGAGTAAGCATATACTTCTTGTTGTCCACCGCAACCAGGAACATTGATTCGACCGCTGTTGATTGCTGCAATAATGTTCATAGCTTCTGATTGGCTGCTAACGCGGGCTACGTAAGTTGTAGTTGTCCACTCGGCTGCTGCTGCAAATGCGAAAAGAGACAAAGCAATCACTGTAAGTTTTTTCATCGTTAATTCTCCCTAAAGTCGTTTGTTGTTGTTTGTTTCGTTGTTGTTTGTTGCTAGCAAGACCCTTGTAGGTCGACCAGGCTTGCGGGGTCAAAATCAATGGCTCATCACAAATTCTAAATCGAGAGCCGTTTTTTCACCAAAGGTTCGTGATTGTTCAAGAGTCGCTTTTTTTGATTTGATCCGTCATCTGATCATCTTTGTGTCTTCTTGAAGTTGTCGTGGTGGCCAATCGTGATGCGAAGCGAAGAGGGATTTGCATAAAAACAGTTTTAAATATCTAGAGTTTGTCGGTTGTTTCTGAGGCGGAGCCGTGCTTTTAGCCTCAGTTATTACCAAGCGACTTTCAACGAGCAATGTGCAAATACGACGACCTTTTCGACGATCAGCAATTCAAGAGCGCTCATATACCTGACGGTGTCTTTTAGCTATTTCATAAATTGATTGGTAATTTGAAAAATGGCTCCCTGAATGCGGGGAGGGCTTTCAGGGAGCCTGGTGGGGTTACAAGGACCTGCTTGTAAATCAATGTTAAAAACTACAAGTTGTACTTAAAGAATAGGAAAACACACCAAAGCCTACGACTGATGTTTCTGCAGAGATAAACATTAGAAAAAGCTGATTGGTGGTGAATCAAATCGATAAACTTTAGCTCTTATACACATGTTTGAGCAGTTCCCAGCTGTAAAAAAATCAACACATAGTCAAAAAAGCCATTAAATACATGCATTTAGATTATCGCCGCTGACTCGTTGAATGCTTGTGGCCCCGGTCACTACCGGGCCTGGGTTTGCAATACAAACAAGTAGATTATGGGGAAGGGAGATCCACAATGAAATACGGACTGTTAACAATAGGGTTGCTGTTTTCTTTTAGTAGCTTCGCAGAGCAAGCTTGCATGAATGTGCGAGAAATCAAAAAGCAATCTATAGAGACAACAGAAATTTGCTTAAAGACACGCGATGGCTTTGAATCGGCAAACGGCATTAAGATCTGGGAGCCAGACTGCGAAGAGGGCACAAGCTCTTGCGACAAGAAACAAGAGTTATTTGACCAAGCTCATTCATCAGACGCATGCTTTCGTCACAGTTTGCAGCAGATCAACATTCAATATAAGTCTCAGCTTGCTGATCTTGAGCAAAAGGTAGAATACCTCTATATGGAGCGAGCTGATCAACCAGATGCTGTGTTTCCAACTCTGGCAGATCAATTGGGAGAAGATGTCACTCAAGAGCACGCAATTATTGAGCGCACTAAGCTCACATTGCATTTCGATTACCAGATTAAAGATAGCGAGCTCAACAGAACGGGAATCAGTCTTTCGTTTATAGCTCCAATTGGTGTCAGCGGTAAGCTGCCAGATCTTCTGGTAAGCCAAACAGATTCATGCAGCATTCAGCAGCTCATCACTTCTGCTGACAGCAAAGCCGACACACATTTAGACGAAAACCTGATGGTCAGTGACACAGAAGAATCAGAGCCGAATCCAAAAGAGAAAGATGCCCAGGCTGCTCTGTAAGACAATAAGAGCAGCACCTTAGCTATTCAAAAATGTTCACCAGCCCTCGAAATGAGGGCTTTTTACTGTACTTCGTTAAGAATTCCGCCAACCCATTTGCCATTACGGTTGATGACAATGTGACTAGCGGCTATGTCATGCGACCCAGAAAAGCCTCTGGCGTTAATTTTTGCTGCTTTGCTGATACCTAGATAAACAGGGCCAAAGACTTTGCTGCCATTTCTACGCCATTCTAAATAAACCCACTGCACACTGTTGCTACGAAAGCCCAATCGAGTGGCCTGTCTTGGGTTTATACCTGCATCGGCTACAACGACTTGATTTGCTTGCTTGCCATCGATAGCCGTCATCAGACCTGGTGAGAAAGACAAGCTGAAATTGTCAAAACTGTCACCGAACTCGATACTATTCAAAAACCGCGTAGGTAGGGCGACTCTAGGGCTAAAGCGAACAAAGCCCACCGAAGTGCAGATTCGAGCTCTGAGCCTGACTGCTGCAATTTGGCTACTAATCTGAGAGGGTTCCAGCACCATTTTTATTCGGCTTTTCTGAAGCTCTCCATCGTGCTGACAAGAGTCTTTGACAACTCTATTGGTTTGAACCTGGTACCTGTATGTATCCGCGAGTGCGCTAGTTGAAAAAATGAAGGCGATTGCCACAAATAGTGCTTTATTTCTCATCGATGATTCCTTTCACTCCAGTTGATTCTCTCCACTGGTAGTAACGTTTGGCTGGGCTGTCTTGTTTAGAGCCCTCAGAGAGCTCTAGTGTTGACTGATCAGTGCTGTTGTTTAGGTTGGCAATAAGTTTCAATTGAATGTTTCGGTCTTTAAAGCTTCTTAGTAAGTGTGGTTGAAATTGACTGCCCATGCTCGACGACCTGCTTCCCTCAAATTCGTCAAAGGAGAAGTCTATCAGCTGGGTGATTCGCCGCTCTTCTGTGCGTATATTTAAAAATTGACCCCACTGCTGCTTCGCCATTGCAGTTAAGCTTTTCGATCTTCGGCCTTCTAATTGGTATGTGGCTCTCTGTATCATTTCGTCGACAAAGAGAGAATTTTGGTTCTTGTCGGTGGTGATAAGGTTTTGCAAAGAAGGCCAGTACACTTCACCGCTGTAGGTCAACATGAGTTCAAAGCCTTGATGTTTAAGGTCTTCAAGAAACTTGATTGCTGGCTGTGAGTCTAGAGCTAATTGCGTGGTCATAAACTCTTGAAGCGATTTGACCTGATCAGCTGAATTAACCTTGAGCAATATGTGGCAGGTGAAAGTCAAATAGCCATCTTCAAATGGGTTGAGATCATTGCTGGAGTACTGCAGAACGGCTCCAGAGTTGCACCCATGAGAGTTCGAATCAGCACTGGAGCCAAGTGAGTTATTTGCTCGGTTTTTAACAACGAAGTACTGGCTGTCATCTAGTTCGTGTTCTGCTTTGTCTTCTTCAGAGTAGTTGAGCTCAAAAGTTCCTCTCGATTTCGCACTTATGAACTCTTTGCCGAAAAGACTTAAAAAGTTTGAGCTCATCTTGTAATCAAAATCGACACGAGTGTGGCCCACCACTTCAGAGAGCTGTTGCACATCCCAGTCGTCGAGCGTGGCTTTCAGTAGCGATTGAAAATCGAGAAGCTCTTTGCCAGCCAAAGATTCATATCTGCTTTGTGGCAAGCGAAAAACTTTGTTGTATCCGCTACCTGATCTATAGGTGTAGCCAGCAAAAGGAATTCTAAAATAGCGATTGAATGCCCTAATGTAGAGCTTGGTTGCAAATGTCCAGTTGTCGTCTTCACCTTGAATGATATAAAGATCGTCACTTCTTGTTCGGGTCACCTGAAAACCATTAAAAAAGTTAAGGCCAAGAAGTAGGTAGCCTGCCGGTCTTAACTTTCTGAGAAAACGATAGTTTCCCCCTCCTCCGGCGATCCCAATTGGCCCCCTCTGAACTGCGTAAGTTTCACCTGGCTTCAAGGTGTTGAAGTCTGTCTGAAAGATAAGTTTAAAAGGGATCAACCAATGCTGAGCGGAGGCTTCTTCAATGCTGCCCACCATCTTTTTGAAAGAGTAGTTGGCTCCGTAGCCTGCACCAGCGCTCAGCCAAAGGTTGATTCTAGAGGCGGCTTTGAAATTGCGGCCGATATTTCCAGTGAGGCCAAGCTTCACTGTGTCTTGTACGATGTATCGGTCTCCGGTGCCGATAGAATCGGGGTTTCGCTGAATCGAGCGCTTGATGCGAAACAGCACTCCAGCTCCAATAAAAGACTGACCAAAGTTTATTAGCTCAACTCCTGTGTAAGGGAAGTGTGCTAGCATCTCTTTGGCCTGATGCTCTAAGCCTTGAAGCACAGGCTTTGCTACATTCTCGAGCAGAAACTCGAAGTGCGAGCTCGAGTGATCAAGTCGAAGAGTGGGCAGGTTCTTTACGATGACCCCTTTCACAATGTGTTCACCATCATCAATCTGTTCGATGTCCGGGCTCAGAGGCTGCTGAGAGTAGGGAGGTTGATCTTTTAATACATCATTGACCGTTGCGATGAGGTCGTTTCTTCTAGAGGTAAGCTTAGCTGCAATGAGTTGCGCTACAATATTAGGCAAACCTGCTGACGAGAGAGAGCTGCTAAGCTCGTACTGAGTCAGAGCCTCAGTCTCTTCGAGAAAACGAAAAATGTCGTTTCTACCAATTTGGGCCATAGTGTTTTGAAACTCAGGATCTCGAGAGACCAAGTTGAACTCATAGATTTTCTCTCTCTTTGAGCGGTTTTGCCGACGATTGAACATGTTTGGTGCAAACATATTCGGAGTTGCAGACTGCAAACCGAAGCCAAAGCAGTTGTCAAAGCCGAACAATACGGCTTGATTGTATGCAATGAGATTTCGTTGAGATACCATGTCGCCGCATTGGAGCCAGATGGCAAAAAGGCTCAGCTGTGCTTTCAATTTTGAAGGCACTGCCTTCCAGGCGATTCGGTGGTGCTGCAAGACTTCGCTTGGTACGATGACTCCGGTCTTAAGGGTTAGCTTCTCGTTGTTTGCTTCAAAGCCACTCCAGAATTCATTCCAGTTAAGCTTGATAGGCGATTTCGCCCAAAGGGTTTGCAGACGGTGTAAAGCATCATCTTGAAATCTTATTTGTACACCATGAACACCTTTTGCTGGCAGACTCGGTAAACCGACTTTTGCGCTCAGTGCATAAGCGGCCGCTTCAAAACGAATCTTTGGGCCCACCAGGATAGTAAATGCGTCTCCAGTGTTTTGATCGAGAACCTCAAATGTGAACTTATCTTCTGCAAGCTTTGCTCTTACAAAAACGAGATTTGAGGTGTCGGGTTTAAAGGCTTGTTGATTGTATGAATATGGTAGGCTATCTGCTTCAAGTTCGTTTTGTGGTTGCGTTTGAGTTTTTCGGTTGCCTAGCTGCAGTTTTGTGGGTTGTAGGCTAGCGCTTCTGACGAGATCAAAGAACTCCCCAATTGTTGGCGCAGACGCCCTTGCTCCAGTCGAGTAGGCAAAAACAAGGCACACTAAAATGGCAAAAGGCCACAACCGCAGCATTCAATTCCCCCCAAAAATGTACCCTAAGTGCTTTCAATTGGTAGCAGAGCTTTGGCGAGAACGTAATACGAAGAGTTTATAGCCGTACAAAAAAATGAAAGCTGTTGTTTTTACTCATTTCAAATTTTCGGCGTTTTGTTGTGACAGTTTTTTTTGAGACAGTTACTCCGGCCCTCAAATAGAGGGGGGAATTGTGGTGAGACAGGCTCTTTGCCTGGCCATCATCTCGATTTTCTGGGGGAACATTGCAGCATATGGCGCGACTACGTGCCAAGACGTCTTAAGGGAAAAGATGTCATGGAAGCCTGAATCACTTAAGGTTTCAAGTTCGCTGCTAGAAGCTCTTAGAGTCGAGTCTGGGGCCAGTAGCGCGCATGCAAGTTCCGTTTGGGATCAGTCGAATCAACTCAATACACTAGAATACCAAGATCAGGTCTTTCAGCTCCTGATCGAAAAAATAGAAAAGCGGTCAAAACTAGGCCTTCAAGCACCGGTAGGGGTCTCGACTTGGTCGAGAGCAAAGAGAAACGACTTTTTGCAAGTTCTGTATGACAAAGAAATGGTGTTAGCAGACACGCTTTCATTTGCACTGTCAGACAAGTTGATCGCAGCAAAAATCTTTGAGCACTACATTGGGCCTACCTTTCACAGGTATCACCCTCGTACTGAAGGGTTGGTCGCATTCTTCGTTGCTCACGGCTTTATTGACTCAGCTACGGGAGAGCTAAAGGCTAGTCGCCAGCAAGTGCGGGAGGCATTTGAAGCGGAGTTTCCAGATGGTTTTGTTGTGAAACCGACATCAGGATGGAGCTCGAAGGGGCGAACTTTTTTTAAGAATATCGATGAAGTGCTGCATTCACTATTTGAGGAATCAGATGGAGGTCTCTACAGCAAGGCTGACTATTTTGAGCCCTTTTTCTCAGAGGAGTTGCAGCACGTAGTTAGTGGAGAACGTTACATTGTTCAGTCAAGTCTCGGTGAAACCGAGGGTTTGTCTGAAAAAGGCACCAAGCAAGAAATTTTGAGAGAGTATCGTTCTCATTCGCTGTGGGGTTCTGTCGTGCCAAAAGCTACTAAAGGTCGATGGATCGGTGCTAACCCGGGCGAGCCAGAGCGACTTGCTGTGGCGCAGTTTCTTCAAGATTTTCTAGATAGCTTGCCTCTCGGTCTTAGGCAAGGGCAGGCCTGGTCTTTCGACATTGTTCAGGTGTCAGATAGCAAATTTGGCATTGTTGAAGTGAATACCAACCGTGGAATGAGAAATCACTGGTCGGGCTCACTGCACAACCCGAGAATTATTGGTGCCTATGCGAGACATCTTCGAGATCGCTTCGGTTGGCGTTTGCAGGGCTTTAGTGGCCTTCTTCTCTATAACAATTATGCGAATCGCAATCGTTACAAACGACACAATCAAGCCACAAGAAAGGATCACAATGCTGAGGAATAATTTTTTGAAATTGAACCTTGTTTTTTTGATCATAGGTCTTCAGCTGCCTTCAAATGTTCATGCTTTGGTGTGCGGTGATGTGTTGGCAAAGCCTTCAGTCTCTCAGCACTATTTCGATCTTCTCACAAGGAGAGGGGCTCAGCATAAACTCACCACTGGGGTTGAGGTCGAGGGCGCGGTGCCAAAGTCACTGGGTCTCGAGGGGTTGGCCAACGCTGCCTACAATTCTTTAAGCTCGATGGGTCTTGATGTTGAAAGGTTGTTTTTTCTGGAGCCAGTTTCGAGAAGCTACAAAACTCGTGTTTTTCTGCTTCGTTGGAATGAGAGTGGTTACGACTATGAGCTTAAGATCACACAAGACTTTTCTGTAAGACCTGAGGTT
>JABSOQ010000065.1 GCA_013216195.1 Bdellovibrionales bacterium | reverse complement strand
CTTGTGCTGTTGATGATATTGGCGTTTCAAAATTGTGGAGCACCAAATGCAAAAAGTTGCAAAAGCAGTGGAAGTCAGAACTCGAGCTGCGAAGGCACATCGTGCCCAGACACAGCCATCACACCAGGCACCAACCCTGGCACCAATCCGGTCATTAACCCCGACCCGGCTCCTGTGATACCGGAAGCCGAAGATTATTCGAGCCTTAATCAGACCGAGATCTTTCGCTTCGCGAGACTACTCTCGAGAAACTATTTATTTACAGAGCAAGCCACTGAGATCATGTCAGCGGGGCAAACCGCAGTATACCGATTTGAAGGTGTAGGTTTTAAGCTCTTCAGCACCGGTCTAACGACAAGTTCTGAGATCTACCGTTGCTACTACAGCAGCTCAGACCAGCATTTTTTATCGACATCCAACAACTGTGAAAACACTGGTGCTACAAACGAGGGCTCGCTTGGCTTTGCTGCGAATCAACCATCACCCGGTGCTCAAGATGCTTTGTATAGATGCTTTGACGATTCAGACGAATCTTACATATCAACCGTCTACACCTCTGAATGCGTTGATAACGGCTACACGGTTGACGGTATCTTGGGCTATATCGACTTTGAAGCCGCTGATAACGGAGTCGAGGGGATTGCCCTGACTAGCATTCATCGCCTCTACAACACCACATCCGGCAATCACATGATGAGTTACAGCCAGACTGAGTCTATTGAAGGCTATGTTTACGAGGGTCTCTCATTCGAGATCTCGGCCATTGACCTTGGGTTTATGCCCCCAATTCATAAATGTGTCAGGACACTTGAAAACCAAAACGTAGATCACTTTGTAAGCCTATTGGCAAATTGCGAAAACTCTGGAACTAGCGAGGGCATTCTAGGCTATATCTCTCTGATTAGAATACCTGGGATGACTCGACCCATCTATCGTTGCTACAACCCTGAAACGGGTAACCATTTCACGACCGAAACCTCAGATTGCGAGGGCGCAACTGGCTACACCCGGGAGTACCTAATTGGTTACGTCAAAGATTGAAACGTTATAGCTTCTGAGCACCTTGTAGAAAAACCTTCTGTGTTCTACGCGTGACGCTGAGTTCGCTGCCGCTAGAGGTAGACTCTTCGACGATGTCATAGATCGTTCCGTCTTTGGCTTTTTGCTCCCAGCACATGGCGCCGCCATCTGAGTGCTCTTCGCAAACCTCATTCAATCTCTCAGGTAAAAGCCTTTTTAAGAAGCTCTCGTACTCGTCTTTCGATCCGACCTTCTTATCAATCAGATACTTCACCTTCACTGTGCACCCCCTCCCCAAAAATCCGCAGAACCACGTGGGCCAGACACATCACTATAGGGCTCATTTTTGCCTTTACATTGTAAGGTTAACAGACTGGGCGCTCACGGATAGACCAGATTCTGAGACGCATGCTAGATTTTCTGCAGTTGAGGAAGAGTCAATGTTTCAAAAGCTAAAAGCCCCCAGAAAACAACAAGACGGCATCATGGCGATGATGAGAGCTGTTGCTGCTGATCAACGACCAAGCAAGGTCGACTTAACGGTGGGGCTTTATAAGAATGAGCTCGGCCAAACGCCACTAATGAGGGCGGTTCGAAAAGCTGACCAAGAGCTATCACACTCTAGACCCAACAAAGCTTACGTGTTGCCCACTGGTTCCCCGGCTTTTATGAGCAGCATGAAACAACTTGCATTTGGTAATGATCATAACAAGTGGTTTATCGAAGGCGTGCAAACACCTGGCGCGAGCGGTGCTTTAAGTTTGATTTTGAAACTCGTCAGCTACGCCAACCCCGACGCAAAGGTATGGGTTAGTGACCCGACGTACCTCAATCATTTGCCGACCATCAAAGCTCACCAACTCGACTACGGCGTTCACCCTTACCTTGACTGGCAAAGCATGCAGTTTCGCAGAGATGAGTTTCACCAGTGGCTCGCAACACTTGGCAAGTCTGACGTTGTGATTTTTCACGGCAGCTGCCACAACCCTTCTGGTCTCAAAGTCGACACAAATACTTTGCACGCCGTGGCTGATGCCGCCCAAAAGCAAGGCTTCTTTCCGATTTTCGATACGGCCTATCAAGGGTTAGGGGATGGAGTCGAGCAAGATGCCCAGGGGCTACGAATTGTTAGCGAAAAAGTTGAACGATTGGCACTGTCGATTAGCTGCTCAAAGTCTTTTAGCCTTTACAGCGACCGAGTAGGTTGCGCTTTTGTACTGGGCGCTAATCAAAATGAAGTCGACACAGCACAGGCCTACCTGGCTAGCTACTCAAGACCTACTTATTGGGTTCCACCAAACAACGGTGCCGAAATCGTAGCAAAAGTTCTCACCACTCCGACCTTGAAACAAGAATGGCAAGAAGAACTCGAAGAGATACGGCATAGAGTGCAGTCGCTCAGACATGACTTAACTCTTGCTTTACAAGAGCATAGCGATAGCCCTCGATTTGATTACATAAAAAACAACTGTGGTATGTTCTCAATGCTGCCTTCAACCCCTGAGCAGATGCAGCACCTTCGAGAACAGTATGCCATTTACGGTTTGATGGATGGGCGAATAAACATCGCAGCACTCAAAGAGGTGCGAATTGACTACGTTGCGAAATGCATAGACGAAGTCTTACACCCCAAAAAATTTGGCTCCCGGCCTGAAAGCCGAAGGGGTACCAACCTAAACGTCTCAATTTGATACAATGTCTAAACCAAAACCTCGTATGACCTTTGCAAACTAGTTTAAGCAGGGGAGGGATTATGAGTTCTAGCGTCTTAGGAGCGGTAAGGCTCCGTACAGTTGTCAGTATATTTGTCGGTTTTTCATTTTGGGGCGTTGCCCAGGCCCAGCAGGCGGTGGTGGCAGGTTTTAACCCTATCAACACTGTTTCACAGGCACCTCCATCAAGTGGATCCTCTCAGGGCACAGCTCGTTACATTCCTGTGAATTTTCCGTCTTACGGTCCCGCCGAGGGCACAGCATCTTTCAACCCGATCAATGCACCAACACCATCTCTACCATCTTATGGACCAACTCAAGGCACAGCTGGCTTCAACCCTATTGATGCTCCAGCACCCCACTTCGACACCCGCACAAATGCGACCCTCTGATAATCCTCCAGAGGTTGGTAGCTGGAACCCAGTCAACGGTTCGATTTCGGGCCAAGGCTATGCACTATCTGGCCAACAAGGCATAAATGGTGTTGAGTATGCGCCTCCAGGTTTACCAAATGGCGGTATGCAGCTAGCACCCACTGGCGAAGTCATTAGCAACCTACCACCTAGCCCAGGTACAAGATCAACACAGTCATATGATCCTGTTAAAGAGCGTAGACAAATTAGAAAAAGTCAAAGACTGCTAACAAGTGCAAGAGTTGCTGCACGCAAAGGTAATCACGCCCGAGCGGTTCGGCTCACAACTCGAGCCGACAATATCATGCAGAACTCGAACATCAATCCACAAGGTAATATGGCTGAGCAGATCGCAGCTGTGCGAGCATCTGCCGCCAGTTTGCAAGCCACATCTCTTGATCAAATGCCGGGCGCTGAGATTGCGGCTAATAACAAGTTGATCGATGCACAGAGAAACTTAAAACGTGCGCGAAGACTCAGAAAGCAAGGAAACATAGACCGAGCTATGGAGCTCACAAGAAGAGCTGAAGCGGCACTTGCTGGCATCAACACTGACGAGCTTGCAAACAGTCCGAAGCTTCTCCGAGCTATTAGACGAACAACCAATAGAGTCGCCAGACTTGAAGAGCGACTGCAACAAAATGTACTATCACCTAACAGACAGCAGGCCTGCGCAGAGTACATCACGACACTCGAGCCAGTTGAAGCTGCACCTCGTGAGTACATTGAAGCCAGTGGTTCACTTAGAGCCCCAGCATCGGCAGAGATCACACCTGCTACGACCTCTGCTGCTCAGCAAACCCAGTAGCCCGGCTATTGGGTTTCAAAATTGTCATTAATACGATTCGCAGAGCATGACCTAGCAGTGACGCTTTACTAGGTCATGGCCTGAACCCAGCCCCAAACCTCTATGCCGAGCTTGACTGCTAAGGCCAGTAACACAATACCCGATACGAGAGAAACTCTTCTCATGGCTCTTTTGCTACTAAGAATGTCGCTAAAAAACGATGAGGCAAATGCCAAACCAAAGAACCAAAGCACTGAGAAAAGTGAAGCCCCAAAGCCAAATGCCAGTCTGAGGCTCGCAGATTCAAACTTGGCTGAATAACCCTGTAGGAACTCTCGTTAACAGCAACCCCGGAGAACGCCATTGAAACTCATAACTCTTGTTTTTAGTCTGTTCATTATAGCGGGTTGCTTGAGCAAAGACGACAATCAGAAAGAAAGTCAAAACATGAGTCAAGACGAGCGAGCGAAGGCCATGATAGCCTTTCAAGTCGATGCCGACATTTACAGACTTCAACACGTCAAACACTACTCAGAGCTACTTCAAAAGTACCATGCAAAAACAGGAAAGTACCCTTTTCAAGGAGACTCTGAACTACCCACATACGTGTTTGTTGCGAATGATGCACAAAAACTACCCGACGGCCAAAACCCCAACCCGCACAAGGTTAAGAGCTACAAAGAGTTCGCTCTCGAATTGCGAAAGGCCGTAGGCGATTTTGAGCAGCTTTTTGATCCGCAGTATGTTGCCAACAAAAAGCCAAACTTTTACATCTACATGATTATCGAAGATCAATTCTTCTTTGCGGTTCATGTCTCGCAAGACTACCCGTTTGCTAAGAAAATTGCCGATGGTTACTATAAAGTTGAAGTGTCGAACAAACCTGAATCTGGGTCTCATCTGCACTCTACAGATAATCTGCTAAGCAATAAAGCCTTCATCGAAGCTATGAACAAGACTCCGCGCAAGCCGAGCTTTTTCGAGCAAAGAGCTATGAAACACAAAAACTTCGTCTCCACAGATTGAGACTAAGATGGCCCTACCCCTCTTGCCGCCTTCTATAGCCAATAGTGGTTGGGCTCGTGCTATGGTTTACTTAAACTGTCTTTAACTGCCTGTTCTCAAACACAATTCTACATACCTTTAAATGACCTCAGCCTTACTTCTTTTCCGTTCATAAGTTGCTGCGAGCAAGAGATGACAAGCTAAACTCTCACTAAATGCCCCACAACTTTCACTACTGGGTTTTCACATTTTGATGAAGGAAAGTTTCAGAGCTGGGCAAAGCTAGGTTTTGCCTGTTTTGTTTTCTCGAATTTATAGTCCCTCACAACAAACACACAAACCTAATCAAGAGAGGGAACTAACATGAACAAAATCGCACTCGCACTAATATTGGTAGCATCAGGTCAAGCTTTCGCAGAGCTTAAGACAAAAGTTAAAATCAAGCGCTTGGCTCCTGGTACAGAGGTCACTGAAGAGCTAGTTCAAAGCTATATCGACAAGTACGATAGTGGCAACTGTGAAGTCTACAAGTGGAGCTTCGAAGAGTCTGACGGCTTTGTTAGAACTGCAAATGGCGACTTCCGCCCGAACAAAGACCGCCTAGTTTTTAAAATCAGATGCAGCAACTAAGTTAATGCAAAAAAAAGAGGCCCATCCCGATGTGGCCTCTTTTTTCTTGAAGAATTGAGAAACTCTAATTCTCGGGAAAGAACTCTCGTACTGCAGACAAAAACTCTCTCCCCACTTCTTGCTCACCTACAGCTAGAGCAGAAAACCCTGCATCTTCATCAGAGATCGTGCTGAAGGTAAGAGAGTTGTAGTGAGTCGCAAGTTCCTTGATAATTTCAGGCTCATAGCCTTGAGACCTGAGCACCTCAGCGGTTGAACTTGCATAATCAAATACCAAAAGCACATAGTCTTTTTGAGCAGAGTTGAGCTGCATGAAACCAGCCTCATAGTTTGGAGCCTGATTAGGAAACACCTTGGCGCCAATAAGGGTAGAGGTTTTATCCAATCTGTCAGAAAACTTTCCTAAGGCCACCAACAAAATCATGTTCACTCGAGCTTGCATCAGAGCGATAGTCTCCTCGTAGTTTCGATAGACCACCACCTGATGTGATTTCAAATCATCTGCTGACATTTCACCAGACTCAACTTTAGAGATCGCATCAAGAGCCTCTGCTAGAAGCTCAAACATAGAGCTCGGTGGCTCTTTACCGACGCTCTCTCTATAGTGATGAACTTTGTGAAGCGCAGCTGCTACGGCATAAACATTAAGCTCTTGAGATCTCGTCTCGGCAAACGGAGAAAAAGGGTTGAATTCATAACCGACAATCGATTGATCTGCATTCAACTCGGTAAGAGATCTGAAGAACTCCTCCATGGTGTCTTTAAGAAGAATCTCGTAAGTGCTCTCAGTGTCGTAGCGTTGGCCAGTGAACATCTGATACTCAAAAGCCTTCACATACTTTGAGGCTTCAGTTGCTTTGTGCTCAAACGACTGAGCCCGCATCAAAGACGCCAAGGCCTCTCGTCTTGCCTGGCTGGCTTCACCCGCTCGGCCCAGTATTCTGGCGTTGGCAATTTCTTCTCTTGATTCTTCAGCCGCGTCAGCAGCCTTGCCGCTGTTGTCACTTGCGGCTTTTGCATTGTCTTGCATGTCTTTGATTCCGCCACAGGCAGCAAGACTCAACATTAGAAAAACACTGAATAGTGAACGATAAATAGCAGTCGACACGGCACCCTCCCCATTTAGCCAATGAAACAGATTGAATTTATTCAGCTTCGAGTTGGTTTCTCAACGCATTTTCTGGGTTTTGGACGAAATTAACGAAAATGGAGTTATTTACATAGTGTTTTGACTGCAGATTTTAAAGCGAATGGCTCCCTTGCCTATTTGAGTGACAGAATGAGCCGCAAAATTGGTCACGTTCACCAAGTTAAAGCAAGATACCCCACTCATCTCGGCTACTTAGGAGCACATCAGCTGGAACAAAGCCTGCAGTGATGAGGCCTATGAGATTTTCTTTTGCTTTATTAGCTTATGGGTTGATCGCTTCATCTGCTGCCTTGGCAGCTGACAACCTGCCTGTGTCTTACCAACCAAATGGCACACAGCTAGTGCATGTTACGGCGAGAAATGGTCTTTGCTCACACGAGTTAGCTGTTATGAACCCTGGAATGGGTGACCTGGCTGAGAGGCCGCTGGTTTCCAGCAACTTTCTGCTAGGCCTTCTTGGCGTAAACAACCCAAGCAAATTTCAAGTCGGAATCTCAAGCCTTTACAACAAAGCCCAAATGACTTACCGAACCCCACTTAGCACTGACAGAGGCTTTTTGTCGTCATACCTCGGCTACCATGGTTACCGGCATAAAGACAAAGTGGCTGTACTGCTAAAGTCGAAAGATACTGAAAACCCGCTAGAGTTCTACGCAATATTGCCGCTGACCGAATTGGAGACTGATACTGGGACTCGTCACGTGCCCGTGCTATCTGTATTAGGCGAGAGTGAGTCGACCATTAACCTTCAGTTGTTTCACCCTGGCACTGAGGAGATTATGCAGGATCTCCAAAGATTAAAAAGTCTAAGACCGAGAAGCTTTTGGCAGCGACGAGTGACCCCAAGCTCAAAAGAAGTGAAAGCTTGGGGGTCCGGCGACTAAGACAGAGCCCCTGGCTTTGGCACTCAGCCAGAGGGAGTGATTGAGTTCGAAGGCGCTATTGCCCTTGCTGGGATTCAGCTACCTCGAGAAACGGGCTCTAACCTAACTCAGGTCAGTGCTTCGCAGACATACTCGGATATTACTATTAAGGCTATGACACAAGCGCCTCCAACTAATTTGAGTGCCACAGACTTCGTCCGTCTAACCCCGAGCAACATATTACCCTGGCTCATTCACAATGGCCTTCACGACTTTTTGAAGCCGACTATGGAGTTTGAAGTCACGGTACTCCCCGGCCAGCAGCACCGCGAAGACCGAGTTCTCGATATACCTGACACCTTGGTATTGAGAACCCTGAGACGCTGGTTCTCACGCTCCAGAGAAACAGCTAAATTTAGCCAGGCCCCAGGCTCGTTCAATGATGAGGTATACTGGATCACCTTTAACACTCCAGACTCTCTACCACCAGCCGAACCAGACACAGGATCCTCCCCTTACGGGGCTATTGGTAGCACAAGCTCTGGCCAGTCTTTGCTTGAATTGTACATGTGGGAGATTGAATCTACTGAACATGCCCAGGGAATCAAACTTGATCAAGAATTCACTCATTCTATAAGTTTAAACTCTGAAGCTGTTAACATTTTGCGCTTTATAGACGAGTCGACAGGCGAGTCATTTTACTACTTTGCAGTCGACCCAGAATCGACTGTTAAGACCTACCCCTACCCCTCCCACTCTCGGTCAAGGCCACCCCAGTTTGGCTCGCTCTCAGTGCTCGACATTCGGCCTTACCTTCAAGAAGATGAATCTGGCTTGTTGATTCAAATTCACTCAGGCCTAACTCTGATCGTGACGAAGTCTGCTGGAGAATCCAACTCTGTCTACGAAGAAGGCGTCGGAGACCGAAACCTCATGGAAGACTTGCTCAAACGGGTCGATACCGAAATGAATGATGATGAGGTGCAAGCGTGGCTGACGAACCCTAGCGCAACAGCTTACGAAGGCTCTGTCTACCTCGGGTACAAAGCTGAGGTCGATCGAATCATCAACGAGCTTAACTCAGACGAGCTAACCCACGAGCGCTTGACTCAGCTCAATAGCCAAACTCGAGAGATCATCAAAGGCTTTTCTCGAATTGAAGGCACCTACGGAGTCGTCGAATTTCACAATAGATTAATCAGTCTTCTCGAGGCCGGTCACCTGAACCCGAGAATCTACAATGACCGAGACTTTTCTGAACTGACGGAACAACTGAGTGCTCTGGTCAATTATCAAAGGCATTTGCTCACTCAGATACTTTTAGTACAGGCCTACTTCGGTAGCCAAATGGCAGAAGTTGGGTACCCCTTGTTTTTAGAGAAAATTGAGCAGCTTGCACCCGGACCTCTCAAAGCCGTAGAAGAGTCTGCAATGAAGACGGGGCTCGGCCAGTACCTGGCTAGCCGATCAAGCGTGCTGATCGAAAACACAACCCAGCTGTCCCAGCGAAATGACCAGTTTGTACAATTGGTGGCTGACCTTGAACTGATTGCTTTGATGACTTCAGATGAGCAAAGGCAAGAGGCGCGTGCATCAATTTGGCAACGTCTGCAAGCCTTAAGAGAGGTTCAGTAGTCACTCGCACACTGGTCTACCGCCGACTTAAAAAACCAAAAACCGTTGATGTTTTAGATCGAGCAACCTAATATGAATTCTCTTACAGAGGGAGCTCACGTGAGAATCATTTCAGTTCTGGTATTCTTAGCAGGCATTGCCGTCGCCATTTTCATGAGCCCGATCAACCTCTCAGAAAAGTTCACGGCAAAAAAGGCCCCTGTGTCGGGCGATCAAAAGCTACGAGAGATTGTCGAAAGCTACAGAGCTGATGAAAGCGAAGGTGTAGTGACAGGCAGTATAAATATTCTCGAGCAGCTAATGAACTCAAAAGACAAACAAAAAGAGATGTCACCGCAAGAGATCTGCGAGGTTATCGACAGCATTGTGGTCAACTCCACTCAACAAGAATTCTTAGACATTCTTATCGATGGCGTTTTTGAAGCTGCTTTTATTTGCCCAAGAGAACAGTCAGAATATTGGGAAGCCTTTGTGTCGACGTATGCCGAGCGCTGCACTAAAAAACTTTTGCTAGAAGCTGAAGAAAACAAAATCATCTGCGCTGTGATGTTTGATCTAGTAAAGGCACACATTGCCTGGGGGGCATTGCAAGACAAACCTTTGCGTGATCTAGAAGTCGAAGAGCTCGCCTTGGGCACCTTGGCGAATATTGATAACCCAGACAAACTCGAGCCCGTGGTTAATGAATTGGTCATTCGCCTACCAAATTCAGCGACTGTAGCCAAAGCGGCTCTATTGCCCACTTTGCTGAGAGCAGGCCAAGACAAAATGATCGAGTCGGTTATCGCTCTGAAACCTAAGATCGATCGAGCTCTTGAACTCGACCCTGACGACGAGAGCTTGCTAGCTTTTGACATGTTTATAGCCATCAAGAATAAAGAACCCGGCATTGCCGAGGAGCTCGAAAGGTACACAGAAGAACATCCTGAGAGCGGGCTTGGTCTTTATTACTTGGCCTCTATGAAATGGAAGCAAAAAGACAAACCAGAGACTATTCGCCTATTAGAAGAAGCCGTCAAAAGAGACCCTGAAAATGAATCATACGCCGAAACCCTGGAGACAGTGAGAACAGAAGACTTCGAAGCTAAGGCGTTCTCTCTGCAGTTAAACTTCTCTTACACAGATATTTAGCCGGCAGCTAAATATCTACACGAACAGCCTAGCTCCTTGACCTATTGCAAAGTTTTTGCAATAAGGCTCACCTCTCTAAAGGAGCGTCTCTATGGAAAAACTGCCAGTCACAGTTCTCTCAGGTTTTCTAGGTGCGGGTAAAACCACCGTACTAAATCATGTACTCAACAACCGTGCAGGCTTAAAGGTTGCCGTTATCGTAAACGATATGAGTGAAGTGAATATCGATGCGAGCCTTGTTAAGACAGGCGGCGCAGCCCTTAGCCGAACAGAGGAGTCTCTCGTAGAAATGAGCAACGGCTGCATCTGCTGCACTTTAAGAGAAGACCTCTTAAAAGAGATCTCACAATTGGCAAAGCAAAACAAATTCGACTACCTTCTTATTGAATCGACAGGTATCTCTGAGCCTCTCCCCGTCGCTGAGACTTTTATGTTCGAAGACGAAGAGGGAGGCAGCCTAAATAAAGTCGCTAGGCTCGACACCATGGTGACTGTGGTAGATGGAAAGAACTTCTTGAAAGACTATGTTGAGTCTCAGTCGCTGAAATCAAAAAAGATGGAGCTCGGTGAAGACGACGAGAGAACCATTACCGACTTGCTGATAGATCAAGTTGAGTTTGCAGACATCATTCTGCTGAACAAGATCGACCTGATCACAGAAGAAGAGCTCACAAAACTGAAGACGATCTTGAAAAAGCTCAATTCAAAAGCGAGAGTCATCGAAGTGCAAAACGGCAACGTGCCAGTAAGAAAAATTCTCAACACAAAACTCTTTGATTTCGACGAAGCTCAAAACGCACCTGGTTGGATGTCAGTGTTGCGTGGTGATGAGAACTCTGAAACTGAAGAGTACGGCATTTCAAGCTTTGTCTTTAACGCCAAAAAACCTTTTCACCCTCAAAGACTTTGGGACTTCATTCACTCTCAGGCGAAAAACGTGTTGAGAGCCAAAGGCTTGTTCTGGCTCGCTACTCGGCCAAACGTGATTGGCCTGTGGTCACAAGCTGGTCAGGTTTGTCAGTTTGAGCCCGTGGGCAGGTGGCTTGCTGCCTCACCTCAAGAGATGTGGCCAACTGACCCAATGGAGCTAAAGCTCATTCAGAAAGATTGGGATGAAACTTACGGTGACAGAGGCCAAGAGCTCGTGTTCATAGGTCAGAACCTCAACAAAGAAGAAGTCACTGCCAAACTTGAGGCATGCTTACTGACCGATGAAGAAGACATGCAAGGTGTGCCGATGTGGCAAACTTTTGAGGACCCCTTCCCTGACTGGAGCATGCCCGATCTGGAGGACATGCACTAAGTGTTTGCGGAGGATTTGCAAAAACCAGACGACCTGACACCATCATACTTGTATGTTGCAGAGCCTAGTCAGGCCGAACAGGTTCACTTGCAAGGCCTGAACATGCTGGTCTATTCTCGCCCCCTCAGCCAAAGCATTCATCGCTACACAGCCAGCCTTCAGTCGCTGGCTGGCAACTCTGAGTGTCTCCTAATTGAGAAGTCTGACTTGCATAAAATTGATGAACTGAACTCTCGACTACCTGATTCTGACGCTAAAAAGGGTAAGCAGCTGCTTATCGACGACATCAAGCAAATGGCCAACCTGTTTTTTGATGTCACCAAAGAGCCTGCAGCTCAGGTGAGTCTATCGTTTATCGATTACGACATGTGCAGGCTCTTTCACACTGACAAACTGAGGCTACGACTACTTTGCACTTACTACGGCAAAGGCACCGAATGGCTTAGCGACCAGAACGCAGACCGCTCTGGCCTGGGCAAAGGCTGCAATTCAAAAATTGTCAGAAAAACTGACCAGATCAAAACTCTGAAAGAGTTTGAGGTCGGTCTCCTGAAAGGTGACAACCATTACAACTCAAACAGACTAGGTGTGGTTCACAGGTCACCCACTGTAGAGGCAACCACTGAACCTTTTCGAGTCTTGCTGAAAATAGACTCGGTAGACTTTTAAAAACTGCTATATATCTAGAATTCCAGAGTTTTTTGACATTTTTCAGGCTTTTACACAAAGTTTTGATCTCAGAGCCAACACAGACCAGCTCACAGGAACGATTCTTGCGATTCTTCTCTTTATAAATATGGGGGGGGGAAATCAATGAAGATGTATACGTACCTGTTGTTGGTCGTGAGCACTAGCGCTTTTGCTTACGACACAAAAACCTACATGGCTAATCAAGCAGAGATCATGTCACATGTTCTATCTATCAAGCAGCGCATTGAAAAACAGGATCGGACACTTTGCCCAAATGAAAAGCACGAGTCGATGAGCTACTGCCTTAAAAGTTATATGAAAGGTCACTCAATAACAAGCTCAGCAGAGCTGACAGGTCTTTTAATGCTACCATTGTCAGCTGGATTAATAGACAGAGATAAGAAGGGGTTTTCAGGCATGACCTCAACTTTAATGATGCTCGATTCGGTTATGAATATTTTGGAGAGCACAGATCCAAAGGTTTTTTCTGTGGCTGTTCGGTCTGCTGACCCAGAGTTGATCAGCCTCGAGAATGAGTTGCTAAGTGAGGCAAAGAAAAAGATAGTTCGAACCGTTAGCCAGAAACTGAAAAGCCTGCAGCCTTATGCATCGGGTGTTCGTGATCTTGCTGCCGAAGGCGGTGTCAAAAATTGGGATAAAGCTATGAAGAAGAGCTTAAACAGTCGATTCAAAGCCTTTAAGAAAAGAGATTGGCAAATCTCGAGCTACTAAAATTGATCTATCCTTAATGAGAACCCCGGTCAGCTTTCTGATCGGGGTTCTGCTTTTGCGACGAGTCAGCCTCTATCACAGACACACTTGTCACTTTTTCTACCAAATTCTAAGATACTCACATGGCTAAACCTTTAATCCGAAAATCTAAACTTGAAGACAAACAAGCCGTAAAAGATGCGCACATCAGATCAATTCGGCAAATTTGCTCAAAAGATTACACCCCTGCACAAATCAAGGCCTGGGCACAGCCTGCCTACACCGATGATGTTAGGGTTCGCGCTATCAACCAGCAACATCACCAGGTCGTAGAGTTGAACCAAATTATCGAGGGTTTTTGCCACTCGACGGTTCACGATGACGGTACAGGCGAGATTTTGGGCCTGTATCTAACCCCAGAGGTGTCCGGGCTCGGTGTTGGCAGAGCTATCGCTGAGCAAGGTCTTGATTACATTAAATCGCTGACTCCAAGCAAAGTTGTCGTTGAGTCAACGATTACTGCCAAGGGTTTTTATCAAGCGCTCGGCTTTAAAGTACTTCATGAAATTTGCGATCACGAGATAAGGGGTGAGCTAGTGAAATGCTACCGAATGGAACTATTAAGATAACCGAAGGCAAGAGGCTAAGGGGATAACATCAAACTCTATCATGTGAGCGACAAACCAGGTCTCAAGACATTCACTCCACTGCCTGCTTCAAACCCAGATGCTGGTGTCGAGGGCTTAGCCGTATGGGCTATTGATGAAAGTCATTTAGTGAATTACCTGCTACCTAGGGACTGCCCGCGGGTCACTTTTGCGCCCGGCAAGACCACTACCAATGAAGACATGCAAGAATTCTTCAAAAACGCTCCCAGAGCGAAGCGAGTCATTATTGTAGAAGAAGCATGGCTAGAACGCATCAAAAACTGCACCCTCTTCGTTTATCGATTTAGGCCCGAGAATTTTGAGCCGGTTGATCTTGGTGCCGGGTACTACATTTCAAGGCGAACTGAGACACCTGTTGGCTGTGTACAATATGATGATGTACTCGCTGAAATCGAATATCGAGGCTCAACGTTTCAGACGCTGCATAACCTCTGGGAGACCATAGACAAGGTCTCAAACTCGACTCTTGAATTTTCAATAATCAGAAAAAGAAATGCCCTGCCAAGAAACCCATCGCGAGTCCAGTCTTAAAACACCTAAAGCAAACTCTAAACTAGAAGGATACGTGGAGGCTAAAGTGGCCTTAACAGCAACAGCCGCCCTTGCAGCATTCGCAAGCTTTCTCCTGGCAACAAGATCCGCCGCCACATTCGCAACCACATTTGTTATGCTCCTTGGTATTCATAGTGCTCCCCTAGCTATGTGCTCACTCATCACCGCCTTCAATCTTGTCAGCAAGATTTCTAAGCGTTTGAGCGATTTCGCTTTTATTGAGTGAATAGGTCTTCTCTCGACCCTTTTTTTCAAACTGAACAACACCCTCTTCGGCCAACACCTTCAGGTGCCTCGAGACAACTGAGGCATCAACACTACAGCAGTCACAAAGGCACATAGCATTTTGAGGGGTTTGGCAATCACACAGTCTGTAGACCAAAGAGAGCCTATTGAACTCCCCGAGAGCCTTGAGCAGATCAGCCATTTTTTGAGTGTCTTCAGCATTCATAAATAAATGCTTGCATAATTGTGCAAGTATGTAAATAGCTAAAACTCGGAGAACTCAAAAACCCAGGTATATTGCAAAGCTTTTGCATTAAAGGTAGTCTACGCAAAATTTTGTAAAATACGAGAGCGACGACTCCATCTCATTTATTGGTATTTGGAGCCCCTGGCCATTTAGAGCAGTCTTGAGAAAGCAAAGCTATGAGTGATCCCAATGATCAACAAAATTCAAATTCACTAGATGTTGCTGGCATAACTATGTCGGCACTGTGTGCTGCTCATTGCCTGCTACTGCCCGTACTGGGCTCGCTCCTGCCCTCTCTGACTCAGCTATTAGAATTCGAATGGGTCCATTTGGGTTTACTCACTGTTTTGATTCCTACTGCACTAGTTTCTTTCATAAGCCGCAAAAGACTGCACCGAAACCCAAAGCCTCTCGTGCTAGGTTGCGGTGGAATATTTTTTCTAGTCGCAGGTGTGTCAGCAGAAGGTGTAGGCTCAGGCCTTCTCGAGACGGCGCTGACTCTTTCTGGATCTTGCCTCTTGATTTTTGCGCACTATTTGAACTTCAAGAGTGAAATCATGTCTAGCAAAGTACCCTCTCATACCTAGCCTCAGATCCACTTTTGGTTGTCGACATAAGGCCCAATCACTGGACCCTTCAAACATTTGGCACAAACAACTCATGTTCAAACAGACCAATCATCACAACTGATTGCAGCTAATTTCATAATAAAGCGGTGCTCTTGAGGCTTGCAGATGAACTGATAAAGCATGCGGACTGCCCATTTCATCGCTATGAAAAACCAAAGCCCATGGCTCAAAATCTACTGATGACTGGGTGGTTAGCATCAACTGATTTGTAAGGCCACCCAAGGGCGAGGCATCGCTTCCCGTAAACTTGCTGCCAAAAACTTCGGTCGAGTAACTGTTCGCTCTGAAGATCTTCTTGGTTACAACGAACACTTCATCCTGATCTGTCTTGCAAACATAATGCTCCGTGTGCCAATCAAACCGCCCGTGAGGAATAACCGTAACCTCTGGGTCATCTTTGTAAAGAAGGCACAGATCGTTTTTGCCGTTTCCCTGCTTTGTTGAGCCGTCTTCAAAAACAATAGTGCAAATCATCTGACTTGGGTCAACACTGCTGTTTCCATACGACAGGCTCGGTAGCCAGCTCATAGCGACCAACACACCATAAATCACAAATTTGTGTAGCTTCATTTTTCTCCCCTTTGAAAGCTATTTCACAAACCAAGGAGTACTTCATTTTTTCTAAATCTGTACAATTGATTGTTTTAATACAGTGATCGATTTAATTAATGATTATGAAAATTTCGTCTTTGTACCTTCAGGCCTTTTATCAACTGTCACAAGATCTCAATTTCACACGTGCAGCTTCG
This sequence comes from Bdellovibrionales bacterium, assembly GCA_013216195.1. GTDB lineage: Bacteria > Bdellovibrionota > Bdellovibrionia > Bdellovibrionales > UBA1609 > JABSOQ01. Next base: position 4,608 of record JABSOQ010000065.1, on the reverse strand, counting down.
AGTCTCGCCATCACTCAATCAGCCTTCTCTCACAGAATCCTAAACCTAGAGAGCGAGCTCGAGACAACGCTGTTCGTAAGAGACAAAGGCAATATCCAACTCACCCAGGCTGGTGAGAAGTTGCTCAGGTATTGTGAGAAGGCACTTAGACTAGAAGAAGAGGCCCTAAGCTCGCTTACAGGGTCTAACAACTCAGAGCTTGCCGGTACTATAAGACTAGGAGGCTTCTCTTCAATCATTAGATCGCAGGCCTTGCCAGCGATTGCTCCAATTCTAGCAAATAACCCCAAGACAACAGTCGAAGTTTATGAAAGAGAACTGAGTGAACTGCTGGGGCTACTCAAAACTTCAAAGGCTGATTTCATCATCAGCAACCAAGTACCACAAAACCAAGCCATACAGGCTGATTTTTTAGGCTTCGAAATCAACGTTCTTGTGCAATCAAAAAAACTAAGACTAAAAAACCACTATCTTGACCATGATGCCGTAGATGTCACTACCAGCTCTTACTTTCAACTTCGACCAGAACTGAACAAAAACATCACCAGAAGATACCTTGACGATGTTTACGGTTTAATTGAAGGGGTCAAACTTGAGCTAGGTCGTGCCGTACTGCCCTTACATCTGATCGAAGCAGAGAGCGATCTCGAGATTTTGTACCCGAAAACCAAATTGAAGGTCCCGATGTATCTGCTTCAGTATAAAAGTAATTTTCCGACTCGACTTGAAAAGCAAGTCAATCAGCAAATTATCAAACACTTTCGCCAAACGATGCCACAAAAATGAAAAACTAATGCTATGCTGCCGAGCTCTAACACAACTTAAAAGCAAGCAGCTATTGTTCACTACAGACGTGCTTTGGTATATCGACCGAAAGAGAGATTGGCCTTTTGCAAGTGACTGCTCCATGCTCGTCAACCGAACGCTCTGACAAAACCTCGATGCGAAACTGCCTAGCACCCGTTTTCTCAATCTGTACGACATCGCAGACCAAAGCGTAGTAAACCTCATAGAACTCAAACTCTGAATCACCTGGGCAGCGCAAAAGACCGTTGATACCAACAAAGCCTTGATTGTGGCCGCTCCCAACCTCGAGTACGCGAATCAGTTCGCCTGATGGAGTCAATTGATCCTTTAGAATGTGAGCTTCATCCATAGTCTCTCGTAAAAGTTCAGGATGCACCCTCTGAAAGCGAGTTTCAGCTGACAGCGCTGGCGCCAAGCCGATCGCTATCACTAGAATTAGACTTTGGTATACTCTTAGCATTTTTCCTCCAAATTTAAATACCGCCAAATGTGTTATCTCGAGGACAAACAGGAGCCGTCAGATGAAGATGGTCATGATGATCTCTGTTGTGATCACAAGTGATAATACCGCCACCGCAATTACGCCCACCCTTCTCGGCTTGAACTCTAGCATCCATACGCTCACGAAACTTCTTCTCAAATTGAGCCTCAGGTGTTGTCCTGCGCCAACGTCTCCTGGGGCTGCAGGTTCTGCAAGGGTCGTAAACAAAGCCAGGTCTAGTCGCCACCCGGCCTGGCTCCTGTGCAGCCAGTGGCAAGGTGATTTGCTGACCGTTATCAAGAGTTGCAGTTAGGCTGGTGAGATCGATCGACATGCCTATGCTGTGATTACTCCAATCGCCATCTCCACCAATTCGCCTTTTTGACAAGGCTGACATTTCATTAAACTGGACTCTTTGGACGCTACCACCACGAACACCAGCTTGTCTCATACCTGTTTGAGTGCACTCGAGTGCATGCCTCTCGAGAAACTCCTTTAATCTCAAATTGATGTTGGTGGTGGCGTTGCAACTAGATCTAACGCGCCCATTCTGCGGCCAGGTCACTTTAAAAGTCACTGTCGAACCGGCATCACAGCGTGGCACTCTCGCCAGCTGAAATAGGTAGTTCCTACCGCTCAAATTTTGAGTGTAGTTCTCAACATTGGCCCTGATCACACCTTGCCCGGCAGGGGTTCTTTCCGCGGTCAGGGCCTCAGCGGTCGCCTCTATATCATCAACAACCCCGCCCCTCGTCTCACAGTCTGTACAGACTCCGCTTGCGCCCTCGGCAACAGCTCCCTCAGTGTCTCCGTAGGTAAAGGTATCATTGGTGATGCGAATTCGGTTTTGATTGTAATTCATTTGACGAAAGGCCTTACTACAAGCCTCTCTGACGCTGTTTTAGCCTTGAGCCACACTCCCCGGATCGCCACATAGATCTTTAAGAGCGTTCACCATAATGTTCGATTGAAACTGAGTTAGCCTATTAAAGACCGGCTCGAGAAATTGGTCTCTTCCAAGTCGTGTGTTTTCAAAACACCAATTGGTTGAAGCGCTGGCATGACACACAGGCTTGTTTTCGCTATCTACACCAAACAGTATCGGGTTACAGATATCTTGGCCCACTGGGCAAGTGTAGCCAGCATAGGTTCTAGTACCACAACTATCTTGGCTAGAATGATTCGACCTACGAGGAACACCACCTCCGATACAGAAGTATCTGTTTTCTGCGTAGGCGAGCTCACCAAAAGAGATTGGCAATTGAAACGACGAGTAATCTGGCTGCCCAATGATTTTCTCGACATCTCGAAAGATTTGCGTGACTAGCTCAATGTAGCGCCTCTTGCCTTGCGGAGTGAGCCCTTGAAACTGCTCATAGCTTAAAAAGTCATGTGGGCTTAAATCGTAATGAACCTGACCTCCCGATGCCGGCTGAGAGCAGAAAACATAATGCAGACAACAAGCAGCCAAGACTTGAGTGACTGCAAAAGCGATAAGGTACTTTAAACTAAATGAAGATTGGTCAGCAACAAAACGCATGTAACTCCAAGCTATCAATCAGGGTAAACCTCTACCTTGAGGAAAGAGAGCCTTCTTTCTTGGACAAATTCCTTCTCACCAGTTTCTAGGCAGCTTCATTAAGCGAGAGTCGTACCATCTCAAAATGAGACTAGGTGCCAGTAGAGCAACGTATCCCGTTAAAGGTTTAGACAACTGTAATTTGAAAACATTCTCAATAGCTGCAGATGACGCTGCTGTTTAAGCGCGTCTGAACCCAACTAGTTAAGTATAAGAAAAATCAATCAGACCTACAGCGGCGGTGTCAAAGGTAACAACTTCCTGGTGTCACGTAGTCAATATGTCACCATTTTTTTGTCTACTTAAAACAACCGGGCTTACACGGCAAAAAACAGATCACAAAGTTTTCGGCACCAAGATTGATAATCAAAAAGGCTGAGGAGGAACTGTATGAACAGTTTTTTTATTTCGGTCTTAATGATGTTGATGTCAAATGCCGGCGCGCAAGAGCTCATTGTCGACTCCAAATTTGTTGATCACACATGCGAAAACATATCTAAAGAGGAGCCTCCTTTTCATGTTATCAAGTCGTCTGACCCGATAAATGCCCCCTGGTACGAAGACTTAAGAGCGGGGCCAAGCCAAAGTAGCCGAAACCTCGGCAAACTTGCTATCGGTACAGTTGTGTTAGCTGGCCAATCTTCGGTCAATAAGGTTGGGACACGGGGCTAAGTCTACACTTTTACCCAAAAGCCATCACCTTATAGATACCAACTCTCTAGACCTGCCCTTGGTCACCCACGAGGTTTTATCTTTGGTCGAAGCATCGCTCTGCCCCACCAATGGGTGTTTCAGGTTGAAGAAAGTCTTATCTCGGGTTCAGACGACCAACGAGAACGTGAGTATTTGAACGGCAAGCTTTTGATCACACAAAAAGAAGCAGGCAGATATCGCTACCTCAAATGCTGTGAGGGTCAAAGATCTTGCGAAGACTACCCTATATTTAGTGTATATACGGCTTCCGACAAAAAGTTCTCAGGTGAGTTCGCAGCCAAACCTAATGATCTCGATTTTATTGTTAACTGGTTGCCAAGACCAAACAGTGAAGTGGGTCTACCTGAAGAATTTGAAAAACCTGACCTTGAAATTGAGCATGAGCACAATCAACACAGTCACCGGCACCTTCCGACAACTGCAGGGGTTCTCGCCCCAGCAAGCTTTCTCGATGGCCAAGCAAACTTAAATGTCACAAGACCACCCAACGGACCAGGCGAAGCTGATCAAGGTACTGCTGGGCCTGATACATCTCTCAGACCGCAAAGGCGCCCGGCCGACTTGAACACGCGAATTACTGCAGTAGATCGATCGTTGCGACCGCAAGTAAGGCCGGCGAATTTGACAACTAGCGAGTCGGGGTTCGAGTTCCCTGTGTACCGTAGACCTCAACGCAGCTTTTGGACCGGGATGAGAAGATTCGGTGCAAGAAGAAGGGCTGGCCGAAAGCACGCGGGCTGTGATCTTTACAGGAGAACCAATGACCGGGTTCGGGCCATTCGCTCAGGCCGAGTTCTGAGAAAGCGCTATTTCTATCTTGGAACCTACGCACTTGAGATTCGAATTCAAGATGGATCTGTTTACATATATGGCGAAGTCAGTGGCAGGTCTGTGAGAGGCGTCTCAAGAGGTCAGACTATAACTAAAGGCCAACACATTGCCTATATTGGCGACCTAAGGGGCATCTCACAATCGATGCTGCACTTCGAACAGTACACAGGCAGTGCAACAGGCTCTCTCACACAGC
>JABSOQ010000064.1 GCA_013216195.1 Bdellovibrionales bacterium | reverse complement strand
CCCCAACCTCACCCACTCATCAGCTAAGCGGCCATGAATGTAAGACCCTGTTGCTGCAGCTTGCAAGGTTTCAAGGCCTTGAGCCAAAAGACTGCCAATCATACCGGTGAGAACATCTCCTGTACCTGCTTTGGCCAAGGCGCTGTTGCCAGCATTTACAACCATTGCCCGGTCTCGAAAAGCAATCACAGTTCGAAAGCCCTTCAAAAGCACATGACAACCTGCCACTTCACTTCCCTGGTGGGCAGCTGCAAAGCGGTCTTTGTCGATCTCATGACTTGAAATCTTAAGCAACCTAGATAGCTCACCCGAGTGCGGAGTGAGAACCCAAGACTCAGGCAATGGAAACAGTTTTTCTTCCATACAGACTGTGATTGCATCGGCATCGACAACCACGTTTTTTACCCCACGCTCGATGAGATCTCGCATAATTTTACCAGTCTCGGTGTTTACACCAAGCCCTGAGCCAACGGCCACTGCGCTCCATTCTCGCTCTGCCAAGAGTTCAGAGGAGTATTCTACCAGTACTACCTCCGGAATGCTCTTCAACTCTTCAATTGGCTTTTGTTGAGAGGCCCAGGTGACATAACCACTTCCCATCCTGTAGCCAGCTGTGCAAGCAAGTACCCCGGCACCCCAATATTTTGGACTTCCTGCAATCACAAGAAGGTGGCCATGATTTGATTTGTTAGAGGCATCTTTTCTCTGAGGCAAATAGCGCTTAGCCAAACGTTCATTGAACAAAAAATGCGAAGTTGCCACTCCTCTAATACACTCAAACGGAAACCCAATCGGAAGTACGCGGAGCTTCCCTATCTGTGTGGGCCCTTCAGCTACAAAAAATCCAGGCTTGGCCACCCCAAATGTGAATGTCATATCGGCTTTCACGGCTACAGACATCTCCACCCCTGTATTGCCATTCAACCCACTCGGTGTATCAAGGCTTATTGTTGGCGCTTTGTTCGAATTCATGAGCTCAATCAGTCTCGCAAAATCACCTTCTACCTCACGAGACAGACCAATCCCAAACAAAGCATCAACCATCAATTGGCTCTGGGCAAGTTGGTCCCAAGCAGATTTGTCGTCTTCAAGGTTGTAAATTTTTAACCCTTGTAACTCAGCGCGGTTCAGCTGCTGCAGAAACAAATTAGATCTGTGACCCGCTGGGGCCAACAGATAAACTGAAATGTCGCGGTAGCCAGTTGAATGCAAATGCCTTGCTGTGACCAAGCCATCTGCACCATTGTTACCCGGCCCACAGACAATTGCAGTTTTGCCTTTTTTTAAATCAGGAAAGTAAGCTTGATCTAGCTCACGAGCCGCCATGGAGCCTGCTGACTCCTGCAGCACTTCTCCACTTAAGGCGTAAACTCTCTGCGACAATTCATCGATCTCAGAACACTGTTCTACAGTAGCTAGTCTCAAAACCTACTCCTCCATAACTAGGCAATACGACAAAAAATCTAACTGAGCTCTTTTACAAGTGTGCTTGCGAGCTCTTCGGCACATTTGCCAATTAATCGACGGTCAGTGCCCTCTACTAGAACTCTTACCAGAGGCTCTGTTCCCGAGTAACGAACAAAGGTTCGGCCATCTGAACCAAGCTTCTGGTTCACACTGCTTAGAACCTTTTGATAATCGGGTAGATCTTCTAAAGGCGGCTTTCGCTTAACCTTTTTATTTATAAGCACTTGCGGAATCTCATTAAAAATCTGCCTCAACTCGCTGAGTTTTTTGCCCTGCTCTTTCATCACCGCCAAAACATTCAACGCCGCAACTGAACCATCTCCAGTCGTCGAATGATCGAGATGTATGATATGACCGCTTTGCTCTCCACCAAGAGAGAAACCATTCTTTCTCATCTCTTCAACGACATATTTATCACCAACATCAGTGCGCACTACAGTGATTCCATGATCCCTTAATGCGATCTCTAGGCCCAGATTACTCATTTGAGTGGCAACAATGGTCTTTTCTGGCAACTGCCCCATTTCACTCATATGCAGGGCACAGATTGCCAAAATGTGATCGCCATTGACGACTTCACCGGTTTCATCGGTCATGATCACTCGATCGGCATCACCATCAAGTGAGATACCAACATCAGCTCTGTATTTTTTGACAGCTTCGCAAACCCCTTCTGGGTAGAGCGCACCCACTTTGTCATTGATATTGAAACCGTTTGGTCCGTTACCCAGCACTATTACCTCAGCACCCAACTCTTCAAAAATAGCCGGAGCCACTCTGTAAGCAGCTCCATTTGCACAGTCGAGCACGATTCGCATACCTTCGAGTGACAAATTCAACGGAAAGGTATTCTTGGCGAACACGATGTAGCGACCGGCGGCATCGTCTATTCGCCGAGTACGACCAATTTTCTCAGCGTCAACTAAATGAGAATTCAAGTTGTCTGCAGCCACTAGGCTTTCTATTTGTTTCTCCATATCGCGCGTGATTTTAAAGCCGTCATTGCCAAAGATCTTGATGCCGTTGTCATAATAGGCATTGTGCGAGGCTGAGATAATAATACCAGCATCAGCTCTCATGTTTCGCGCCAAGAAACCAATACCCGGCGTAGGCAGCGGCCCCGTTAGCTGCACAAAAACACCCATAGAGTTCAAGCCAGAAGACAAAGCTTGCTCAAGCATGTAGCCAGAAAGCCGGGTGTCTTTACCAATAAGAACCATTCGCTTATCTGTTTTGTGCTGGCCCTTTTGAGACTTGAGAATGTGACCCATAGCCTGGCCAACCTTCATAACAAGGTCAGGAGTCATGGGTTCTAAGTTTGCGGTGCCACGAATTCCGTCTGTTCCAAACAGTTTTAATGAGTCTGCCATAAGCACTTTATCCTTCTGAGCCTGCGGCCTCTTCGGCCCTTCGCTCTTTTTCTTCTTGCTCAATCTTTCGAATCACAACATCTACACGTCTTGGCCTAATACCTAAGATGTCCAAACCAATTGGCAAGTTGACACCTGATTTGTCGAGAGTCACTTGGTGGTATCCCTCTTTAAGGCTCGAAAGGTTGATGGTATAGACCTCTTTTTTTGAAGAAAATCTTTTCAACGACACCCTAGGGCCTACGATTTCAATTGTCACGGAATTGGGAATCTCGTTAGCCAACTCCAATTGAGGAGCCAAAAGCACCTGAACCTCTAGGTCACGTGACAAAGTAATGTCTTGCCGCCCGAGCATAAGGAACCAGAAAACAAAAGCAACAGCCAGAGCCGTGATCTTCATCGGCAAATTGTGATTCCAGCTACCTAAAAGCTCTCTCCACCTCATGACGGACCTCCACCTACTGAGGCTGGTCCTGAAATGCTGCTGGTCTTAAACTTCAAACGCAACTCTTCATAAAGCACTTTTCTAAGCGAAGCATGTTCAACATCAGGAAGTAACGCACCTCCTTTTGCGAGGCCAACCTGCCCTTTTTCTTCGCTTACCACAATCACTAGTGCGTCGGTTTCCTCTGTAAGACCTAGAGCTGCCCGGTGGCGGGTTCCTAAGTTTTTGTCTAAAACCGGGTTTCGACTTAACGGCAAAAAGCAACCTGCAGAATGAACGCGACCACGTCTGACAATCACAGCCCCATCATGAAGTGGGCTTTTGATTTGAAAAATCGTTGATAACAATTCACTGCTCACATCCGCATCAATTGGCACGCCTTCTTCAATAAAGTACTCAAGAGCGATTTCACGCTCTATGACAATCAAAGCTCCGTGCTTCTTTGCTGCTAAAGAAAAAGCTCCTTTTGCCAATTCTTCAACAACATGGGTGCCCTCTTTGTCAGAGGCCTCACTAAAAAAGGAGTTACTACCAATCTGGGCAAGAGCCCTTCGTATTTCTCCTTGAAACAGAATCACTAAGATCAAAAACAAATTTGAGAAAAAGACTTCTAGAAGGTAATTAAAGGCTATCAACTCGAGCCAAATCGAACTTAAGTAAAGCAGCGCCAACACACCAAGGCCAGCCAATACTTGAACTGCTCCAGTGCGTTTTGCCAAATTTAAGATTTTATAGAATACGATCCACAAAAGACCTAAATCTAATAGGTCTTGCCACCGTATTTGAGAAAATAACGGGAGAACTCCCTCGAGAATCTCATTCATTCAGTTCTGCCCTAAGCAGTAACTGGTCCTGGACTCCCCATAGGATCTGAGCCTTCACTCTTTTTTGCTTCCTCTTGCTGCTTCTTCTGTTGCTCTTTAGCTTCTACTGCAGCCTGCTCACGATCTTTCGCAACCTGAGCTTGCTTGCTTTCTCGCAATTTCTTGAGATCTTCTAAGCTTCCGCCATCAGTCAATAGCTTGGTTTCTTGAGCATCAATAGTCTCGTACTCAAGAAGTGCCTCAGCCATAGCGTGCAAAGCTCCATCTTTTTCGGTAAGAATCCGCTTAGCAGTTTCATAACCGTGCATGATGATATCGTAGATCTCTTTATCGATCTCTTCAGCCTTTGATTCTGAATACTCTTTTGAAGTGTTATTCTGCATTCCTAAAAACACAGGTCCTTCGCGCTTCTCTAGCGCCAAAGGCCCTAGGTTTTTGCTCATACCCCACTCACAGACCATTCTTCTAGCCATCTCAGTGGCTCGCTCAATGTCGTTACCGGCACCTGTCGTAAAGTCTTTGAAAATCAACTCTTCGGCAGCTCTTCCTCCAAACAAGAAGGCAATCATGTTAGTGGCCTTAGACAAAGACAGATTCAGGCTATCTTCTTCGGGAAGAGTTTGCGTCACTCCTAGCGCCATACCACGAGGAATAATTGTGACTTTGTGAACAGGGTCTAAACCTGAGAGTGAGAGGCCTACGATGGCGTGGCCAGCCTCGTGATACGCCGTGATCTTCTTATCTTTTTCAGAGATCACCATAGACTTTCTCTCTGAACCCATGATCACTTTGTCTTTCGCAGTTTCAAAATCATTCTGCTCAATCTTGAATTTATCATGACGAGCTGCCTGCAGAGCCGCCTCGTTCACTAGGTTTTCGAGATCAGCACCCGAAAAGCCAGGTGTGCCTTTCGCAATATTATCTAAATTCACATCTGGGGCCAAAGGTGTCTTTCGAGTGTGAACTTTTAAAATCAGCTCACGGCCTTTAAGATCTGGCTTATTCACAATCACACGTCTGTCGAATCGACCGGGCCTAAGCAAGGCCGGATCAAGCACATCAGGTCTGTTTGTTGCTGCGATCAGAATCACACCCTCGTTACTTTCAAAACCATCCATCTCAACTAGAAGCTGATTGAGAGTCTGTTCTCTTTCATCGTGGCCACCACCCATACCGGCGCCACGATGCCTACCAACTGCATCGATCTCATCAATAAAAATCAAACAAGGAGCGTTTTTCTTACCTTGTTCAAAAAGGTCACGAACCCTAGAGGCACCAACCCCTACAAACATCTCAACAAAGTCAGAACCAGAAATCGTAAAAAACGGTACGTTTGCTTCACCTGCGACAGCTCGCCCTAACAAAGTCTTACCTGTACCCGGAGGCCCTACCAAAAGCACCCCTTTCGGTATGCGGCCACCAAGCCTGGTAAATTTCTTAGGGTCTTTCAAAAACTGAACGATCTCCTCGAGATCTTGCTTCGCTTCTTCAACACCGGCCACGTCTTTGAAAGTGACTCGGTTTTTATTTTCTGTGAGAAGTCTCGCGCGAGATTTACCAAACTGCATGGCCTTCCCGCCACCCACCTGGAGCTGACGCATGAAAAAGAAAAACAACACGATGATCACAATCAACGGCAACCAGTTCATCATGATCGACATCACAACAGAGTCTCTTTTTGTCTGGTAGTTTGGAGTCAGACCAAACTTTTCAAGAGTCGCTTCCCCTCGATCACCAACGTTACCTTCAAACAAGAATTTTTCAGCTCCGTATTTTTGAACGCCTTCTTCTGTCAACTTTCCCTCGATTTGGCCGATACCTTCTGCCTCTCGAATGAAAGTCACACTCTCGACAAGTTTGCCATCAAGTGCTTCATAGTACTTCTGGTTATCAAATTTCTTGGCATAGGTGTTTTGCTGCTGTTCATACATGTTGAACATCAACACACCGATTACGAATAAGAATGCCCAGAGTGCCATAGTTTTTTGCGGTGATCTCATCTTGACCCTTTCTTGAGGAAGTCAGCCAACGATTACCCTTTCAGAGTATCACGGTAGGCAAAACGCACTCAATGTCTATCGTTCATACGGGACAACTGGCGCGGTGACTTTTATCCAGTGCTTGCACGTCTCAAATTGACAGCCTGCAAGAGTAAATCTGAGTTCTTTTTGAGAACTGTCAAGGCGCTTTAAAACCTCGTCGATTTGGTTCTGAGACAAATCATAGACATTGATCCCGTGCAAATAATGCAACAGAAGGTGTTTTTTAAAACCAGATGACAAAGAATTAAAACCCACTCTGTCTAGACCTTTGGGCGATAACATATGCAATGGTATTTGCTGAGAAGTGTCAGAGACCCAGTCGCCGATATGATCAAGAGAGCGAGCCAAGGTTCTGACAGATCCAACTCGCTTAGCCTCCAATTCGGGCAGCCACTGATTACGTAACCAGTTACGTAGCGGGTCAGAGCTTTCATTCGAGGGATCTTCCAAAAACCGCAACTGCTTTCTCGTAACCAGATCAATCAAGTCAGCTTTCGACTCACCTACCAGAGGACGAATGATTTGACCTTTGAAATGTTGGTTTCCTGAAGACTGAACCGAGGCGCCGCTTGCCATTGCAAGTGCCCCACCACCTCTAATGAGATTGATCAATCTTGTTTCTAGAACATCATCGCGGTGATGCCCCAGTGCTAGCCCCCAACCAGTACCGAGTGAACTGACGACTTGATCAAAGAACTCGTATCGTAGCTTTCTCAAATGGGCTTCAGACACCTCAACCTCAGACAGCAACTTATTTGAATCAGGCCCACACACAAACTCGAGCCTTAACCCCTTAGCCATGCCTTTTGAGAATTCTGCAGCGTCATGGCGGTACCGGTTTTGCTCGTCATCGCCCTTTACCTGACCATGAAAGCAATGCGCAGCCTTTAATTTAAAGCCCAGCACTCCACTTGCTTCTCTCATTAACAAGGCTAACGCGACAGAGTCTACACCCCCTGAAAGGCCCAATACATAGCCATCTCTAAGGCCTTCAAGCTTTCTCAAACCCGCTAAAAATCGGTGAAAAATCGGATCGTTCATCTCTGAGCAACATAGCGCCTAATCAAATTTAGAGCACCTTCAAACTCATAAGGTTTTAGTCAGTACCAAGCCTGATTTTGTCACCAGACACAGCATGAGGCCAAATCGAGCCGTTTTGCAGCTCATCTCGAAACCAGGGCACTTTCAGACCTAAAACTGGCTCTGATCTTGCTCATTCTAACACTAATGACAGAGAAAACTTTAGGCATTGCCTCTAACATTCTAAAAACACTGGGTTTTGCCCTGTTTTTACTATTCCTTACAGGAGCTGGTGAGAAACAGGACCGTCTCAGCAAAAAAGAGGCTATCGCGTTTCTAAAGTCGTTCTCCGAATCGAACCAGAGCAAACTCAAAGAAATCGATCAGCAAATCAGAGCTTCTCTGATGAAGACTTACAACTCAGACCTAGCACCTGATCAAAAGAGCCTTGCAAAGACACTGAACAACCGAGAACTCGAAGTGCTCACACTGAAACGAAAAGAACATCAGCTTCGCGAGAACTTTATTGACCGTTTGATTTTTAGCATTGATCGCAAGTATTCAAACGGCCCCTGGCAAGGTTTTCTTGCTCAGCAAGTTATCGAAATGGCCTCAATTGAAGCCACCAGCATGGGAGCCGACGTGGGCTTTGTGAAGTTCTGCGGCTACCTCAGCGCTGCTCTAAAGCGCATTCCCGAAAGAAGCGAGAACCTGTTTGCCTTTATCGAGGGCTACATTGAATTTTCGACCCTGTTAAACCCGAGGGCTCCGTCGGAGTACCTCAGGCAAAGAAGTTACACAAATGGTCGCACTGCTGAGTTCAGCCAAGGCGTACCCAAAGAGGTTGTTGGTGACATCGTCGAAGACCGTCTCGCACGTCTCGCCTACCTGAAGTCGCTTGAGCGTAAGTCATTTGAACAGAGAGCTCCGATCTTAAAGCCACTCGATGTGCAGTTACAAAAACCCATTCTTCAGCCACCCACAGCTATGAGTGAGCTCCCACAACTCAGCCAACCAAAGCTAGGAAACTCGGCGCCACCAAGTGCTACAAAAGAAGCCTCAGCAGCTGACAAAACAAACCCAACACTCCAGACTACTCCAAGCACCGAGGCTCAGCTAAAAGCCACTGCTATCCAACCAAACACGGATGCCACTGGTATGAAGATGAGAATCAAACTAAACGACATTCACCGCAACAGCCCTTCTCAATCTCAGCAGCCCGAAAGAGTTGAGATGAATAAGCAAACTTACGATGAGGCTTTGTAGATAGCTTCAGAGTGCGACTTCTGAAAAGCTCTGCCAAAAAGACATCAAAAAGGAATAGAACAGAAAACTGGTCAAAATCGCCCAGGAGAGGCTTTTGTAAGCTCGCTCTAGACGCAAAGCCTTTACTGAATAGTCTCTAGTGCGGAATTCAAAAGGCGAAGAAATTAGAGAGCCCACGAAGCAACGCGCGCTCAAACAAAACAAGACTACCGAAACAAATGACAACAAATAAATGCCCATATTGATTTATCGTCACAACCTCGTCTCAACATGAGAACCCGCTACACTATCAAGACTTTCATCGGGCTAAAAAGTGTGTGAATACCAAACACCTCAGCAAACTCGAACCACTCTCACTAGGAGTAAACCTCTCGAATTCGCGACTGGTAACTTTTCATCATATTAGGCAAATTGTTATTCACTAAGGCTTTTGCGATAGGGCCAGGAACAAAAACTTTAAACTTTGCCTCGACAGCGTAATGCGCTTGGCACTTGCCCTGATGATCTTCTAGCTTCCATGAGCCATTTGAGACTTTAAAGATATCTCCAGACTCAAATACCCAAGAGATACCCTTTGGCTTATCTTCAGTGATCCACATTCTGTAGGTGAACTCTTTAACTACCTTCACCTTAAATTCAACTAAAGCTCTGTTGCCGTCTCGCTCGACAACCCGGCAGGCCTGAACTTCATCGAGAAACTTCGGATAGCTCTCGTAGTCACTCACGACGTCGTAGAATTGCTCAGGAGTGCAATCAAAGAGTTCTTTCGTTTCAGCGCTGGCCATTAGAGACTCCTCTAGTCAGGTCAATCTTTAGTTCTGAGGTTTTGCTACAGGCAAACTTCAAGTGATTCAATCACCTTTTCTATTCGCTGTGAGAGCTGGTCAGTATTTTCAAAAACCATCTCAGATATTTCATCATTTGTTTCTGCTGTCTTTTCAATTGGCTCAAAATAGGCTCTACGAAAGGTCACAGTTTTGTCTTCTAGCTGAACAAAAACATCGTTCCACTCGTACATATGAGTGCCCAAGGCCTGAATGTAACCTGCAATGGCCTCACCATTTTCGAAATGCAATTCGTTGTACTCTCGCAGACTATCGATGATATTTCCACAGGCGATTTTCTCGTCTGTCGGCTCACTCACCACGTCTTCAGATTTTACAGGAGGACCAATCAGCTCGGGAATCTGACCAGCTGCGTAGGCCATTGCCGCACTAACCAGCACACCAAGAAAAGCCCCCACACCAACAAATTTCAAAAACTGCTTAGACTCAGACATAATCCCCCCAAACTCGCTCTCTAGACTAAAGCAGAGTCACAAGACTTTGTAGGAATTCGAAGCTACAGCGCATCGCAAAATGACAAAAAGTCTCAAAGGAAATGCTACTAATGAGGCCCAATTCTGCCACCAACCATTTCACTCTTACAAAAAGCTACGGCTTCAGTTTAACAAACTTCTGACACGAATCGCTCGAAACCAAATACAGACTCTTTTCATCAAACTACGACACCAAAACCCATGTTGCCCTGCTTTTTGCACAGAAGAGGGCAAAGGAGAGGGCATGAGAAAAAATACCTCAAAACTTTACAGCCTTGTGGTTGGTGTAACACTTTGTCTTGTAGCATCGAGCTTTCATGCCTCTGCTAAAACCTTGTCTTGCAGAGCTAGGCTATTGAATTCGACCTCGCCAAGCGCACTACTTAGTGAGCCAAGCTCCCTCCGACAAAGTCTTACGAGCTTAATCATCAAGCTTCCAAAGAGAAGAAAAAAACTCGAGACTCAGATTTACATTGTTCAACCTGAAACTCTGGCGCCAGAAGCTCCGGTGGTCATGTTGAATCCAGGCCTATCAAAGGAGTACTTCTTTGAACAGGCTAATGAATTGGCGCGGCTCGGCTTTGTCGCCGTCTCTTACAACCATCTCAACGTTGGCACCCCTGCGGTTGGCCCACTCAAGAAACCGACAGTCGAAGAGGACTCTCTACTTGCCTTGCAAGTCTACAATTCTTTGTCAGACGATTTGAAATCTCGCCCCTTACTACTCTCACCACACTCTAGAGGAGCCTTGGTTGCAGGCTCTTTGGCCCACAAACTTCTTAAGCAACAAACCCATCTTGCTGGCATTGTCGCCTTCCAGCCCTACATCTATTGGCAACTTGAGCACCTGTTCAATCAATTCTCGAGTCAAGTTGAAGACAACATCAACCGTCACCTAAAAAGCCTCTTACCTTTTTTAGCTCGAATCCTGACTCCCATTTATGCCAAACACTACGACAACACCGCAGAGCTTACTGCTAAGAGTCTGGCAGCTGGGGTTCGTGACATGGTTTTTAACGCGCTCGTCAGAGTTCAATCTGCTTCTGACCAAGCAACGGAATCGATGTCTCTACCCACAGTCTTAAGAATGGCATTGAGGCAAGTTTTACCGAAGGCCGACTCAAGAGAGCTAGAGAACATCTTAGAGAAACTCAAAGCGATGCAGCCAACCCCCTCCCAAGATGCACCCTTTCTCGGGAACTATCTCGTCGGGCTCGAAATACCGATTCAAGTGTTGAGCGCTGAAGAAGATGATCTTTCTTCTCTCGAAATGGCCGAAAACCTAGCTATTTTTGCCTCAGAAAATGAAATGCAAAACATCAGCTTTGTGACATTGGAGGGCGAAGGCCACTACTTCCCCTACGACAAGCCTTCAACGATGGCCAGAATGATCGCTGAGTACTGGAGAGAGCTGCAAAACAGCTCGAACCCGTAAGGCTCAGCACAGGCAATCTAGCAACCAATTTTGAGCTCTACGCCGCCGACAATTCTCGGCGCGGCCAGATCTTTTCTATAAAGCAGACCTATAAACGCCTGTTTTTACTGATTTTTTCATGCCCTTCAAATCTTCCGTTTTGGAAATCATTTTGCAATCCAAAGGAATGGTTCTTTTTACTGCGAAAAAAGCTCTAACAGAGCCAATAGTTGTGGAATGTTTTAGGAAGGTGAACAGATGGCTAATCGCACTAGTCTGGCAAAATTTTTGGTTTTGATAATCGCCGTTGCAGTGATGCCGGCCTGTCAAAAAGCAAAGATGAAAACGGTTGAAAGAAATGATTCTGACGGCTTTCGTGGAGAGCGCTTCGTGCCCGATCCCGATCGAGACCGGGACGATGACAGACCACCTGTTGTGAGAGATGATGATCGGCCTCCTTTTCAACCACCAATTGATCAACCTGACCGACCGCTCGTAACAAATGGCGAAGGTGGAGATCCTGCTGGCCGCCCACCTACAGGTTTAATACCTGGTAGCTTCGAGCCAACTTTCATACCTACGACCCCTGCACCTCAAACCCATCGGGTTATCGAGCAGCGCCGAGTCCCGCAACCAGACACTGGCGATTTTCCTATAACAGCCGTCACTTGGCCAAGAGGAGGTCGCACCCTTACCGACCTTGACGAGTGCTACTCAGAGGCCTGCGTCCAGCCGCCAGTCATTGACCCTACTCCTGAAGATCCTGTAGTTCAGCCACCTAGCGAACACCAGTGTCGCCCGATTGATCAACCTGCAACTCCAATAACAAATAAGCTTGATGTGCTATTTGTCGCCGACACTTCAGATTCAATTGACTCTGAAAAATCATCTATAGCCAGAAACATTCACCGCTTTGTTGATGAACTTAACCAGATCTCAAATGTTGCCGGATACAATCAACAGATCGATTTCCGAATGGCAGTGCTTCTAGCTCATGGCCCCAACACTAAAACCGAAGACAAACGAGGCTTTCGCACTCATGGCAACTTGTTCATACATAGGAGTGAGCCAGAGGGTGCCAAAGCCGTCTTGGGCGGCATAGGCCGAAGCTCTGAACATCTTGACTATATCAAGCAGACTCTAGAACTTCGATTCAATGGAGGCCTCGACACTTTTGACCCTAGCTGTAGTATCGATGAGCCAGGAGCTGAAAAGCAGTGTATTCGAGACACCAGTGACACTCTAGGTGAAGCCGGATTACTCGCGCTTGAGAAATGGCTAGCGGTCTACAAAGATCACAACCATCAGCAAAATGCATCAAGCCCTGATCAAGTTTTCCCGAGAAGAGATGCCGCACTCATGATCGTGTTCGTATCAGACGAGAACGATGTCTGCTTTGACTACAACAGATGGAATTCAGAGCCCGTTCGCAACCGCGAAAGAGCTTACCCGTTCTCACAATACAACTGGAATATCGAAAACGACTACTGGAACTTTAGCAATCAACCAGCACCATCGGGAGCTTTTGTGTCAGGCCTTAGCGGGCACCAAAACCACACCCGCGCAGTCGAATACCCTGTGGGCTCTGCAGTTGTGCGTGACATCTATGAACACCGTGCTTTCGTAAACCCCGAAGAGTGCGGAGGCCCATCAAGAAACGAACACATTCACTTAAGTGTAGCTAGCCTTCTCGAAAACGCGAAACAGTGGCAGATTGATCGCACTCAAAACCGTATGCCTATTATCGCAAGCGGAATCCTTCTTCGCACCAAACAAGAAGCTGACAGTGCTGCGGCCCGAGTCAATCAACTGTTCAGAGAGACTGGCGATGAAGCCTACAAATGGTTCCGTGATAAAGAACGAGGCTGGGGCTATATCAATCTTATTCACGCATTTCACGGCACAGCCGCCTCTTTGAACTCGACAGACTTCGGAGGCGAACTCGCCGAAATCGGTAAAGATGCCACATTTGTACTCACTTATCAGACAGAGCTTGAGCTCATCGACACAACCACCGGTCAACCTCTCGATTTGTCGAGTGTAGCGCCTGGCTCTTTGAGAGTTGAGTCTGTGAACCGAGAATTTATCAATGCCGATGGAAGCAGAAAGGCCAACGCCGAGGTCATTCACTTGAACGCTCAGAGCCACTTTCGTTTGATTTACGACACGGAAACCACTGGCCACCTCAGGCTCGATCGCCAAGGTATTAAAGATGCAGGCGTAAAACCTGGCTCTAAAATGTACATCTTCTACAGACGAAGATAAAAAGGTAAAAAGGTGCCAGGCACCATTTGGTTAAACAACAACAAGCCAGGGATGCTACTGGCAAAGAAAGGGTGCCGAGCACCCTTTTTCTTTTCCGCCAGTCATCACATTCGAATGAGTTTATAACTAAAAAACCAAATTTTGATACATGACTCAGCAAACAGACCTCGGGTTACCAAAAGGTGCCTGGCACTTTTTTGCTTTTTTGCGCAGATCTATCTGGTGACAGAGAATTCGACTCGTCGATTCAGTTTTCTACCCTGAAAGTTACCATTGTCACCGATCGGCTGACTTTCCCCGTAGCCCACTGCTCGTACCTTTTTGGCAGAAAGGCCAGATTGAATTAGCACTCTCCGAACCGAGTCAGCTCGTCGCTGAGAGAGTTTCAGGTTGTAGGCAGCTGAGCCAATACTGTCAGTGTGCCCCTCGATAACAAGTGACTTGAACCCTGGAGGTCTTCGTAAGTAATCAGCCATTCTTTGTAAAGCCTCACGGAAAGCCTCATCGACCTCTGCCGAATCAAACTTGAAAAGCACATCACGCGCCACGAAACTTTCTGAGCCTGTACCAATCTCTGCAAAAGGATCATCTTCGACGATGATCTCATCCCTATCGTTAACCCTAGTGATGATGTTCTGGCTCTTTTTCACCGGCCCAAACGAGTAATTTAACCCTGTGTAGAGCCTCCAATCAGGCGAAGAACTGCCCTGATAAATTTCAGTGCCTGCACCCGCATGCCAAGCCAGCTTTCGGTTCAAATCATGTTTGAGCCCAAGCAAAAGCTCCATACTCGACACATCTCTGTCTGATGCAAAGTCAGCACTCTCAACAGGGATACTCCCAAAAACCTCGCCTATCAGCTTGGTATCGTACTCGGTTAACAGATAACTGACTGCCGCTGAAGCTATCATTTGATCTCCGAAAGGCTCGACTGGCACATCGACAATTTGATCACCTTCGCTTCGAAGCCTATAACCCACATTTGCAGCCATCGCGTACTGGCCAACCGTTGTGTCGGCAACTAGCTCAAGAGTCACAGTTGGCCCAGCTCCTTCCCCAAGAAAAGGGTTGTTTTCAATTTGATTGAAGTTTGCAGTAAGAACTGCACCAACTCCGCCGTCTTGATCACCAGTGAATCTCACTTTGGTGTTTAAACGGTACTCAGTTAGCCCCGTCTCGGCGAACTCACCACGAAACGAGTTCACATCAGAGTCGACACTTTGTGAGAGAAGGTATGGCATACTAAACCCGACAGACCACCCATCCAAGATACCAACACCCAAATTGAGATCTGAAGATGTGAGAGAATCGCGAAAATTCGTACGGTCACCATTCGAGACATCTTCATAGTTCGGAAGCGAGTTGACGGCATAATTGACGAATACACCTAGGTTGAAAATGCCCGGCTTGAGAGTTTCAGAAGACTGAACGGTTACAAAGTCGAGCCCGTCAGGTGTGGGGTTGAAGTTCTGTGTGTCGGCCCCAACGACATTCGCTTTAGCAGATGAAAACGAGAATAACAGAACGATTAAAGACAGTCCTCTGAGCATAGCATCCCCCTAGCTGCTGAAATCCTTATCAGCTTAAGCTCACCTCTAACGCTATCGGGTTGAGAAGCATTGGGTCAAGTTCTGTTTTGAACATGCTAATGGCAACGGCCCGCTTGGAGCTCCCCAGCCGCGTCGACTACTTCTTCTTGAAGAGGGCCTCTGCTGCGGCCAGTAGATCATCTTTTTTGTCTGCAGCTGACTTTTCTCTACCGGTGTTTGGCGAAAAGTAATCGCAATAGTTATTGCGCTCTTTTTCTTTCACAACATCAGCGGATGTCTCTTTGCAACTGTTGTAAGCAGTTTCATCATAGTGAACGCAGTTTTTACAGGCATGAGCGTCAGCGCCACAGTTGTCGCACTCAGCTCGAAAGCCAACAGAATCGACAACTTCAATTTTATGCTCACACTCAAAGCAAAGAAACTCGATAATCGCCACGACTTAGATATCTTTCAAGTTGTGGTCGTGCTCAGCGGTCACACGTCTTACAGTGCCCGTCTTAGAGCGCATGACGATAGAATCCGTCTGTGAGCGGTTGCGAGACAGGGCTCTTACACCCTTAAGTAGTGGGCCATCAGTCACGCCTGTAGCGCAAAACATCACCGAGCCTTGTGCAATCTCATCACGAGAGAACATCTTGTCGAGATCTTCGATACCCATGGCTTTCGCTCGCTCTTTCTCTTCGTCATTGCGAAAACGCAGTCGACCTTGAAAATCTCCACCTAGGCACTTCAAACCAGCGGCTGTGATCACACCCTCTGGCGCTCCGCCGATTCCCATCAACAGATCGATACCTGAGTCTTCCCAGCAAGGCGCAATGCCTGCCGAAACATCGCCATCACCAATTAGCCGAATTCGGGCTCCAGCCTTACGAACCTCAGCAATCAGGTCTTTGTGCCTAGGGCGATCTAGAATCACTACTGTCACATCACTGACCGGTTTTTTTAGCACTTCACTAATCACTTGAATATTCTCTGTGGGAGACTTCTCAAGACTAATATGCCCTTTGCCCTTAGGGCCACAGGCAATTTTATCCATGTAGGTATCTGGTGCATGCAAGAAGTTGCCTCTCTCAGCTACCGCGATCACTGAGATCGCACCGACACCGCCATGGGCACAGATAGTAGTTCCTTCAAGTGGGTCTAGGGCGATGTCAATTTTTGGAGAATGCTCAGATCGCTTACCACCAACCTCTTCGCCGATGTAGAGCATTGGGGCCTCGTCTCGCTCACCTTCACCGATGACGACCGTGCCATCGATATCGACGCTATCAAACTCTCGTCTCATAGCATCGACGGCAGCTTGATCAGCAGCCTTTTCATCGCCTTGGCCAATGAAACGGGCGCAAGCCAATGATGCCGCCTCTGTGATTCTTACAAACTCTAAAGCCAGGTTTCTGTCCATTTGTTCCTCTCAAACACCTGCTTCACCTCTGCAGGCAATTTAACTGGCTTTTTTTCTGAATTCACTGGCGCCAGTACCGTTTCAGCCAATGCTATTAGCTCGTGCTTGCTGGAATATGTGGCATACTGGAAGGCAAGTTTCAACCCTTCTCTTCTGACTTGAATATAGGTTTTGATCACCTCTGGAAAATAAGCCGGTTTCAGGTGCCTGACACGCGTTTCAAGTACGGCCCAGTGCACATCAACATGCGGAAAGTGATGCTGACCAATGCCCTGGTCATCGATCCAAGCTACTCGCGCCTCCTCGAAAAACTTCAGATAATGAGAATGATGAACCACTCCCATAACATCTGTTTCATAGTAGTTGATCTTTCGCTCGAAGCTTGCAGCCTCCTCTGGCCGGTTCAAACTGCCTCCATCTCACGGATCAGTTTTTGAATCGACTGCTTGTCGAAAGTCACTTGCGACAGCACCTCCAGAGCTCGGCGCACTAAGGCCGAGTCATTCTCTAAAAGCACTGGAAGATCTTCTTCTTTTTCACTCCGAGCAGGTAGCTGTTCGGGCGGATAAATCGCTCGATCTTGCCAATTGATCTGGTCACCGCCTGCTCGAAACTCACCATTTTCAAAGATTAACGACTGGCCATCAAAAGCCACCATCATCTTGATAAAATTGTCGTCAGATTCATGCTTCTTCCACAAAAACACATTGGTGTTGTTTGGCCCGTGATACCAAGCATGAAAATCAACGTGCTCGGCAAAATAGCTCGGATCGACAGAGATCATGTGCTGACCCACGATGCGGTCTTGCAAAAAATCGCCAATGCTCAGCTTCACGCTAGCTTCGCAGTCTTCAAAGCGCACTCCCATCATCTCACTTGAAAGCCAGATAACTTTCAACTCGAGCTCTTGTGGCTCAAGCTCGCCTAAAACAATTTTAGCCTTTCGAATGGCCCCTTCTTTTACGCCATCGGCAAGTTCGCAGGCTAAGCCTGATACGCTCATGCCGATAACCTGCAAAGACGACTCTAGGCCTTCAATTTGCAAACTTGCTCCCTTGAGAGCCTTGGCTTTGTTCATCTCTTCACGGATATTGATTCTCGTGTGTCTTCGGCGATCGTCGTCGTTTTCACCCTTTGTTTCATTTTTTTTATCTGACACTCTTGCCTCCTGAGATCTCACCTTGCAAACAACCAACGCTTTTCTCAAGCTTTCTCAGTCGCTTGCTGACTCAACTTTTTGAAGAACACGCACCCCGATAGACTCAGCAACAAACAAATTTATTTCTGAGCTTCGCCAATCAGGCCACGCTCCATTCGAGATCGAAGTCTTTGCCCAAGTTGCTGAAACACCACTTCTAGGCCAAATTCCATAAAAAACCTGGGCAAAGGAAGTTTCTCGAAGGGATGAAGTGCTGTCATGAGAATTTCTGACTTTCGACTCTTTGCATCTTTCTGAATTCGAAACCCCACGGTCATGCCTAAAAAGTGACCTCTCACAACTTTCATGTACAGATCGCGGTATTGGTCGCTGCCTCCAAAAACAACATCCATGTGCATTTTGGCATAATAGCCATAGGCATTGAGATGCAAAAATAGCACGCTTTTTTCTTCATCAAATTCGGCCTCAAGCACGTAGTCGCTCAAACTTGTCCAGCCTGAAAAATCTTTCAGCACCAAATATGCCTGACCAACCGAAGCCTTTGCCATACCGGCACTCGCCACATAAAGCTCTTCTTTGTAGTTTTCTGCATCTGAATCTCTGGTCTTTGCTACAACCCAAATCTTCTTTTTTTCGCGCATAGCTTGCCGGTAACGCTGAATCAGCCTCCAGCGGGGAAATTTCGCCATTTGTTTCTGCAACTTCAAAGGCTGAAGCGGGGTCAATGACTTAGCCTTCTTCACCCCCGCCGGCCCAGCGGGCTGAAAGCCACCCTGATCATCGACTCCAGAGAGAGTTTCGCCGCTTTGCGCAGGTTGAGCTTGCTTTGAAACTTCAACCACCGAACCTTGCGATTTCAATTCGCGTTTATCGGCCGCCAAGCCTTGAATCAAAAACAGACCCGATAACAGAGTTACGACCTGAAAATGTCTGAAAAATGAGTAAAAACCGCTTGCTATAAGAATCAGAATCTCCAACTATCGGATCATGGAAGCTTCTCAAAATGCTATACCCAAATGGAAAAAAGAGCTACCCATGGTGGCAACTTACTCTCGGATAATCTTGAGTTTGCTTATCGTTTTGATTATGGCATTTCCGTTCGCCTATTCTGGCTGGGTTAACGCCTTTTTCTTTATGCTGGCATCTGTCACAGATTGGCTTGATGGTTATTGGGCGCGAAAGTTCAAATCTGAAAGTGTCATGGGGCAATTCATGGACCCGATCGCAGACAAACTTTTGGTACTACCCGTGCTTATCATGTTGCTCCATCTCGGCAGAGTCGATCCTTTTATGGTCATACTCCTATCAGGCCGTGATATCTTCATCGGGGGCATTCGCTCTGTGGCTGCTGCAAATCAAACGATTATTGCTGCCAAACCTTTCGGCAAATGGAAAACGGCACTGCAAATGGTTAGCATCCCGATGCTACTGATCAACATCGAGCTGTTCAGCCTGCCTCTCCCCGACATCGGCAGGTGGGGGCTATGGGCCAGCGTTGTCTTATCTGTGCTATCTGGTGCTCAATACACGTTTGGCTACTGGAAGGGTCGCAAGATCAATTAATGCAAAAAGAACTTGCAGTCGCACCCGCACCTTGTCATTGAGGCCAATTCGGGTTTTGACAATATAAGACGGGTTCGATTTGATGTGAGCTAGCTCGAAACTCGCCCCTATTGCGACCAACTCTGATTTTACAAAAAGGCAGGACATGGAATTTTTGAGAGCCAATTTGTGGGAAGTCAAAAAATCCACAACTTTGAGACTGTTCGGTTTGATTCTGAGCCTCGGGCACGTACTCGTGTTTCTGAGTTGGGCTTGGGAGGGCAATCTGCCAATAGCACTGATGAGCTCAAAAGCTCAAATGTGCTGGCCAATTCTTGAAGATTGCGAGTTCACGAGAGTCCTTTCGGTACCATTACTCAGGTTTGTTTACGGCTGTTATTTTGGCTTTGCCATTCTAACTGGGCTCCTCATGCTCTCCACACGAATTGTCGGCGCAGCTTGGTTCTCGATGTTACTCACCACCTTCATGATGATGCTGCTGTACTTCCAAGACTACAGGCTGTCATCAAATGTCATCTATTTACAACTGCTCTGTAGCTTCATCTGGCTTTTCATTCCAAATAAAACGCCGACACTAAAAGCCATTGCGCTATCTTACTTTTTCGCCAAAGGCCTGATCATGCTCTCGCCAGAGTGGCTTATTGGCAAATGGTACCTCGAGCACGCAGATCTACCCAAAAAATTTGCCGAATGGCTTGCCGCCATTTCAACAATGGTTGTGTTCATTTGCCCGGTAGCACTATTTTTCAAAGACCTGCGCTACTTTCTTGTGTCGTTCCTAACACTGCAGGCCTATTTGATTAGCAGTTTGTTCATTGGCAACTTTATTGAGCCTGGTATTCTGGCCCTGGTCACTCTCTTGTTTGCACTTGATCTTTACGAGCAGAGAAAACTCGAGCGAGAGTTCATCTATCAGAGCTTCATAAGACCTGAGCCCAGTAAGATTTGGCCCTGGGTGGTTGTGAGTCTATTTTGGTTTGCCCAGGTTGTGCCAAGAGCGCCGATTCAATGGCCAAGCTACGTCAATCATTTCGGCACTCTTTACTCTCTGAACCCGATCCCACCGCATCGCGAATGCGTTCAGTACGGCTTCTTTATTTACGATTCAGGCATCAAGGAGATTCCTGCTAATCTTATGTCAACACAGCTAAATGAGTCGCAGTGCGACCCTTATTTACATTTTTTGAGACTGAAAGAGCTTTGCTCTGAGAAAAAATCAGAACCTGGATTCAAGACAATAGAGAGCTTCTTTTATGCTCGTGGCTTGAAAGACCCAGCCTACAAAGCTGAGTTTGAGGCAGCTGATTTGTGCAAGCCCAATACGAGCTTTAAAGACCTGAAGGCCATGTTATGAACCAATTTGAAAATCGCTATCAACCCAAGTGGTATCACACATTTTCATTCGTCGGCTTTTGTATCGCCGTCGTGTACGCGGTCTTGGTAAGCAACCCCTACCTTTATGCGAGCAAAACATTTGAAGAGGGTTTGTCGGGCGAAAAGGTCAATAGCCAGTTCCCGATCCCTATGAACGTCAAATCGAGTGCATTTCAAGACATCTCTTTGCCTGAAGTTCCGATGTTCCTAAATTGGTCTAGGTCTTCTGTTGAGAATTCTGGTGAAACTCGAGACAGACGATATAAAGAGTCTGAATCATTGAGAATTGAAACAGATGACCTTGCCGACTTTTCTCCTCTCGCTTGGCTATGGCTCGAAAAACAACTGATCGTGGTTGACGAAAGTGGCCCTGCACATGGCTTTGACCTTACTGGCAAAAAGAGATGGTCGGTATCTGTGTCAGAGAGTGCTGCTGGCCCATTTCTACCAAACCCAATTAGTGACGGCCGAGTGATCTACTTTGTTCACCCTGCGGGGCGAATCTTGGCATTCGACAAACAAAACCAAAGGGTCTTGTGGTCAAATCAAAAACAGGTTGAATACTTGAGTGATGCTTTTTTATTTAAGAATCATATTTTCGTACTCGCTCGAATGGACAAAGTCAGCGAAGACAAAGCTTCCGACAGTAAGAAGACCGTTAAGATCATCAAATTTGACCGGAAAACCGGTAAAGTCGTAAAGCAATCAAGCTCCCTAGATGCCAAAGCCCAAGCGGCCTTGAGCTTCTCTATTGA
>JABSOQ010000063.1 GCA_013216195.1 Bdellovibrionales bacterium | reverse complement strand
GTCGCCGGTTACGGCATCCACGTAAATGCGCTGCTTTTGGGGTTCATACTCGATCACCCAGGCGGGCAAGGGACCGCCATATTCGCGCAGTGGGTTTTCGTGGATGAGGTACGATACGGTCAGTGTCCCAAGCCCGGATGGGCGATCGTCGAAGCGATCAACCAACTGGTCGATATCGGTTTGCGAGAGCGGTGACCGCACGTCACCAGTCTGCGCATCGATCATCTGTCGTCCGGCGCTGGAGTCGACCAGCCAAACTGGCGACCCCAAAAACGGTTTCAATCTCAAATACCACTCGCTCATTTTTAACAAACAAACCTCGAATTCCATTCACACTGGCAGGATTCACCGGCCAAAGGGCACCGGGGATATGCCGCACACTCATCAAGTTGCCTTCTACTGGCGAGTGAACACGGTGGTAATCGGTTGGACAAAGATAATATGTCGTAAAGTGGCCGCCAGACAAATTGCTTGCTAGATCGTCATTACCAATTAGGTCAGCGAGAGAGTAGCTCCAACCCTTGGCCTGCAGAAGCTCACCTTCAACTATCTCACCTGAAACAGCTATCTTTGAATCACAAGGATGAATCAAATCACCCTGGAGAGGCCTAATCCCACTTTTGAGTTTTCGAGTAAAAAGGGCGTTTATAGATGTGTACTCATCGAAGTCTTTTTCAGCCTCATCTAGCCGAATTTGATAATGTCCTGCGAACCAGACTTTCATAAGCCTCACCAGAGGCTTCGGAGATTGCATAGCCATCAACCGACCAACTAGCCGGCTCATCAGGTTTTTGGGCAAGATTTTCAAAACTGTTAAAAGCATACTCAACACTCACTCGTCACAACTGGTGTTTTTCATAAGCCCACTATACTCCTGTCTTTCGTTGATGTGAATCGGCAATCAACTGTGGTAAAGAAGCTTCATGCCGAAGACCATTTCCAATTTAAAAGTTGGCTTGGATGAGGACCTACAGCAAAAGCTCAGCTGGATGCACCCCTCAATGGATCGCTACGTGATTCGCCGAAAAGCTGTAGATGCCCGCAGAGGTAAAAACCCAAGCTTTGTCTACTCAATCGATATCTATGAAAATGGTGAAACACCAGCTGATCTCGAGTTTAAGCTCGAGCGAGCGAAGAAAACAGATGACCCCGTGCTCATAGTGGGTGCAGGTCCTGCGGGCCTTTTCGCAGCATTGAGGCTGAGCGAGCGAGGTATCCCCGTCAAACTGATTGAGCAGGGATCGATCGCAGAGAAACGCATTTTCAAAATCAACCGATTCTGGAGATACGGAGAGCTGAACCCGAAAAACAATGTGGGCTTTGGCGAAGGAGGAGCAGGCCTTTACTCAGATGGTAAGCTGATCACTCGAATCAAAAGCCCTCACATTCCCTATGTGTTAAAACGACTGGTCGACTACGGGGCTCCTGAGGAGATCTTGTATCTTTCAAACCCTCACGTGGGCTCAGACAAAATCAGACGCTTAATACCCAAAATGCGCGAGCACATGAGACAACTTGGGGCCGAACTCTTGTTTGACAGTACCGTTGAAGAACTACTCGTCGAAGATGGCCAAGTCGTGGGCCTTCGGCTCGAAGATGGGTCTGAGCATCGCTCCAGCAGAGTCATTCTTGCCTGTGGCCATTCGGCAGAAGAACTTTTTGAAAGCCTTCACCGCACAGGGGTCTTTATTGAAGGTAAGTCTTTTGCCATGGGGCTTCGAATCGAACACCCACAACACCTCATCAACAAGATTCAATATCGTGAGGCTTATGAGCACCCTAAACTTGGTGCTGCCAACTACCGAATCACCCATCACGACAAGAAGACCGACACCGGGGTCTACTCGTTTTGCATGTGCCCTGGAGGTTACGTGCTGTCCTCTGGTACTCACGATGGTCAGCTGGTAAGCAACGGCATGAGCAACTTCAATCGCAACTCAAAGCACGCTAATGCAGCTATCGTTGTGACCATAGATTTTGAAAAGTCTTTCGGCAAAAGCAACATCTTCGCTGGCCTTGAAGCCAGAAAAAACCTTGAAAGCTCTGCTTACCACCAGGTCGAAAAAGCTGGTGGCGACAAGCACTTGCCTGCTCAAAACGTGATGGACTTTCTGATGCAAAGAAAAGGTGAGGTGGTCAAAGGCTCAACCCCTAGCGGAACTGTTGCAACCCGCCTCGACAAGCTATTTGGCCCAGAGGTCTTAGAGCATATGACAAAAGCCCTTGAAGGCTTCGAAAAGAAGATGCCTGGCTTTGTTTCTAAAGAGGCTCAATTTTTTGGTGTTGAGTCTCGAACCTCATGCCCTATACGAATCACTCGAGACAAACAAAGCCTACAGAGCGTAAGCCACAAAGGCCTCTATCCCACAGGTGAAGGAGCTGGCTATGCAGGAGGTATTACAAGTGCTGCCTGTGACGGAATCAATGTGGCAGAGAAGATCTATCATGAATTGTTGACCGAGAGAGTCAGTGAGATCTAAACCCTGCCTGCGCACAATGCTGATTTAGAAACCTAAAGTTTAAACTCCAGGCTCTGACTCATCCTCGTCAAATACTGCAAGGTCAGCTCTGAGATCTTCGACATTGACTGAACCAATTTCAGCCGCGCCCGACTCTTCTGAATCGAAACGCTCAATCGCAGTTTCGAGATCAGATTCTGGTTCACCCGCGACATCGGTAAGCTCGGCTGGATCAGCCGAAAACTCCATCATCTCTTCGGCAGTTAAAATGCCATCCTCATTTGACTCATCTTCGATGTTTTCTTGGGCAGATTCGTCGGCTGTTAGCATTTGCTCGACCAACTCATCGGCAGAGAGTTCGCCGTCATTCATCTGATCACTGATGGTCACATCACCATCAACTTCATTTTCTTCACTGTCGCCGGCTGTCTCTTGATCACCTTTACCAGCGGCCTCGGCCAACACCGACGGGTGTAAAGCTTCGGCGAGGTCACCTGACTCTTCGATCTCTGATTCTAAATGACCATTCTCAGGCGATAGCTCATCACCATCAAACTCGGTGCTCTCAGGTTGAGCCGACTCTTCTGACAAAGCAGACAACTCCTCAGTTAAATCTGCACTCGAATCTTCGCCCTCTTGATTAGCTGCATCAGTCTCTACCTGCTGTGCTGCAGCCTCCGCTTCTTCAGCCAGCCTCTGGTCATACTTCTCTAACCAGTTGCGATCTCTTTGAGCCACTTCTTCACCCACTTCAATCGCATCACGAATGTCCTGGGCCTTTTCAGCCTCTTTTTTGGCCTTGAGTCGCGCCTTTTCTTGCTCGAAAAACTCTGAACTCGTGTTGATACCAGCCAACTGATCGGTGATCTTACCTAGTTCTTCTTCTCCTTCAGAGTAGCTTGCAGCTTTCACCTCTTCAGACAGCTCATCGGTCATATCGCCAAGAGTCTTTTTCTCTTCTTCATCGCCAATACCATCTGGAATCAAATCATCAATCTCAGCAAGAGTTGGCAGCTCCTTTAAATTTCTCAATCCAAAAATTTCTAAAAACTTACGAGTGGTCTCGTAAGACATGGGCTTGCCCGGCAAATCTGTCTTGCCTGCAAAAGCAACAAGCCTCTTCTCCATTAAAGCCCTTAGTAAATGCCCAGATTCTACACCTCTGATGTCGTCAATCTCAGACTTAATCATTGGCTGCTTGTAAGCCACGATACTTAAAACCTCTAAAGCAGGCCCTGATAACTTGAAAGGCTTCACCTTCAACATACCCTTGAGGTAATTCATGTTGTCGACTTTGGTTCTGAGCTGAAAACCACCGTTGACCTCTTCGAGCTCAAAACCTCGAGTCACATCGGCATAAGAAGCTGCAAGCTCTGATAAAGCTTGCCGAATATCTTTCGCTTTTACATTGGTACCTTTGAAAGCCTGCTTAATAACGGACACGCTCTGAGGTTTGTCAGTCGCAAACAAGACGCTTTCAACAATTGATTGAATTTGCTCTTGATCTAAAAATTCAGTCTCTTCAATCTCGGCTGACTCGAAGCCTTCTAGCTCTGTGCCCTCAGCAGAGAAATCACCTGCTCCATCAGAGGCATCTGACTCAGCCATTAATTCAGCATGACCCTCTTCGCCCTCTGCAGTCTCATTCCTGGCAGAATCTTCGTCGACTGCTTCAGCTGCTTCAAGCTTTACAGTTTGATCATCATCAGGCTCTTCAACTTCCTCTTCGTCTTCAGACAAGGCCTCGAGAAGCTCTTCATCACGAGCCTCTTCTGCATCAGCTTCATCAGCCAACATCTCGTCATCATCTGTTGAGTCAGGCGGCTCCAACTCATCGGCCTCAACCCATTCTTCGGTCTCTTCAGCCGCTTCTAGCAACTCAGTTTCTTCAACGCCCATTTCGTTGTCTTCAGAACTCATACTTCAGACTCCCTTGACTGACCCTCTTCGTCTCGAATTTTAGCTAATTCTTCTTCAATCTCTTCATCGGTAGCTGATTCTTGCTTAATAGGTACATCTGCCACAAACTTTTCAATGACTGCATCTACCACCTCTGTGCCAGCCTGAACCTCGCCAGGCAACCCTACGGGCTGCAGTTCTGCCTCTTCTCCACTTGATTCTAAATCCGAATTCGAGAGTGGCACTTGAACTTCAGCTGACGCCTCAAGTGCAGTCTCTTCAGCTAAGTCTTCACTCATTGAATACGCCTCTACGGCCAACTCTTGTTGAGAGCCATCTAACTCGGCTTGTTGCTGCCCGCTCTCTTGATCGATTGCCAACATTTCAGCTTCGATCTCAGAATCAGAGGCCATTTCTTCTTCAAGCTGGCTCTCTTCGGCCTGTTCCGTTGCAGCTGAGAAAAGGTCTTGCTGACCATCAGACCCCTCTGACTCAATTTCATCTTCTTCGTCATCACCTAAGTCGACCTTAGGGGCGGCGGCTATCGCGTCAAAGTCGATTTCGTCGTGAACATTATGCTCGTAGTCTTCAACGGTTGAAATCACATCGCCGTCTAGCTGTTTTTTCGCCTCGATATGAATTTCAGAATAGGAGTCGTTTTGAAAAAGGCCAACGAAACCCATCTTAGCTAGCTCGAGTAGTGATAAAAATGTGACCAAGACCTGCTCTCTTTGAGAGCCACTGGTATTGAGCAACTCCGCAAAACGCATTCGCACACCAACTCTTAAAACCTCTTTGATCTCGAGAATACGCTCAGCAATAGATTGCAACTCACTGCCAACCTTGTGAACAGCCTTTTTCATGTTTTTGATGGCGTACCTGTAAGAAGCTATCAGTGCGAACAGCGCATTGTCTTCTTCAACGACCACTTCATCGGTCTCAATCACATCAATAGTTTCTCTACGACCTTTTAGAAATATATCGCGACCGAGCAAAGGTCGCTCGTACAGCTGAGCCGCTACCTCTTGAAACTTTTGATACTCGAGAAGTCTCGACACAAGCTCTTTTCTTGGGTCATCAGATTCCTCTAACTCACCCTCTTCATTGTACTGTGGAAGCAGCATTCGGCTCTTGATGTGAATCAGCGTGGCTGCCATAGCAACGAACTCGCCAGCCACTTCAAGGTCCAACTGTTTCATTGCGCGAATGTAGTCGAGATACTGCTTCGTGATCTGATGAATATTGATGTCGAAGACATCCATTTCTTCTTTACGAATCAAGTGAAGAAGTAGCCCTAGCGGGCCTTCAAATCTCTCTGTCTGAACAAGATAGCTCAATGCACCAACATCCTTGGTATATAGAGTTTCAATTCAACTCGTCTTTAGTTTTTCTATCTAAACGCCTATTTATAAACCTATGGTGATGAACAGCTGAGCCACTAGACCGGGCCAACTGGCTGTTGCACCACACACTTAAAAACCAAACGGCTATCAACTCCCAACAAGACGTTTGGCTGGATTCAAGCATATTGCATGAGGGCAACTTGTCGAGGGATTTTCGACGGCAGTTTAAAAAACCCTTAAGTTTTTTAGGATTTTGCGGATCAATTCAGCAGCATATAACGCTATGCGTTTATGAGCCAAGATGCAACCCTACTGTGTAGGTTGTGCCCAGCATCCAATTGACCATATAGCCCACGGGATAAAACAAAAACTTACCCCCTCCCATTAAGAAAAAACCCAAAATCAGAAACATTGAATAGGGCTGCATGTCTTCCAAAAAGCGATTGGCCTCAGCTGGTAGAAATCTAGCAAGCACCTTACCACCATCTAAAGGGTGCAAGGGGATCATGTTGAAAACTGCGAGAATCATATTGATGCCAACAAAAGACATAAAAATTTTCGATAGCGACAACATATTATCTGCTGTCACGAAGCCGAAAGCCGCCATTACCCCAAAAACCAAAGACCCAACGACAGCCAGCAGTACATTTGAAAGGGGCCCAGCCAAAGCAATCCAAAACATATCTTCGGTCGGCCGGCTCAGGTTTCTCGGGTTCACTGGAACCGGCTTAGCCCAACCAAAAAACAAGGAGGCTTGGCTAATGATCGAAAGCATCGGCAATACAAGTGTGCCGATAAAATCCATGTGAGCCACAGGCGACATCGTTAGCCGCCCCATAACCTCAGCCGTGTTGTCGCCCTTCCACTTGGCCGCTAGCCCGTGAGCATATTCGTGAAAACAAAGCGAAAACAAAAACGGCAGGTAGAAACTTGCTATGGAATTACCAAATTCCAGAAAACTGATGTCAGACATGACATTGTTATACTACTATTTTGAATAAGTGAAAGCTCAGATTCAATTCTTCAGCCTGATTTTTCTTCTACTCGTGAGTTTCAACTCTCGGGCTTCGTACTCGAATTACAACTCACTGCTGATTGGGCCTCATGCAGCGGGGCTTGGTGGCGCCTACACCTCTCTGACAGACGACGCCTCTGCCATTCCGTTTTACAACCCCGCCAACTTGGCCCGCATTGATGGCAACAAACTCTCTGCCGCAGTCACGCTTTTCAACAAATATGACCGAGTCTATGACGCAGACAATAGCTTTGAATCTGCTAGCCTCCGAGTTAACCAAGGCGCCATCACTCCAATCCCCTCTGCTGCAGGCTCCGCCTTTTCTTTTGGCAATTTTGCGCTTGGCATCTCAATCGTCGTGCCGGGATACGAAGCCTACAACGGAGTTGTTCAAGCCACTCAAACAACCAACTCATTTCTCAACATAAACGACAGATCTCTCTGGGTCGGAGGGGTCGCATCACTGAACCTGACCGAAAAAGACTCGGTGGGCATTACCATGTACTACACCTCACGAGACTACTCGCGAGCGGTGACAGACAAAACAGAGAGCGGCGGCGAGACAACTGTTTTCAATGAAGAAAAAGTCTTCACTCAGAACTCTCTGATCTACATCCTTGGCTACGGCAGGCAACTTACTAAAAAATGGCGCTTCGGAGCCAGTTACCGATTCACCTCACTGCCGATCAGCGGCCAAGGCACATTGTTTCAAACAGAAACCAGCACAACAGGCACTGCCACCAGCGAGACCTTCGACCGAGAAGCCAATACCGTCATTCCAGATCGATTAGCTTTAGGCATTTCCTACAAACAAAAGCACCACCGGATCTGGAGCTTTGACTTACACTACTATGGAAGAGCCACTTACAGAGATCTCGACGACCAGGAGGTTGGAGACCTCGTAGAGCATGTGCCGACCGTGAACGCCAGCCTAGGTTATGAACATTACTGGGCTAACTGGATCAGCATACGACTCGGCCTCTTTTCAAACCTCAGCTCACACGAAGAAGTCGATGTCGACCCCTCCTCTCGGCAGCCCAACCACATCGACATGTGGGGTTGGAGCGGTAATTTAGGAATCTACACCAACAAGAACTCCACCATCACTCTTGGCGGCTACTACTCAGGAGGAAAAGGCTACTCCTCTCAAAGGGTGCGAGGCGAATTAAAGAAGATAAAATTCAGTGATCAAATTTTCTCTTTCGTCGTGGGCACCTCTTACCAGTTCTGAATCTGGACGAATGGCATTCTTCAACCCAGCCCTTTAGGCAGTCTCTAGACATTGGCCTTAAACACCCCTCGAAGACTGATAATTTTCTGAAAAATCAGCGAAAATAATGGTTATGGCGAAATCTGAATTCAAGAAAGTGATTTTCGATAACATTCATGGCTACATCACACTCAATCGTGTAGAGGCAAGAATTCTCGAGACCCCCTACTACCAGCGCCTCCGCTGGATCAGACAACTTGGCTTCAGCTTTTATATCTTTCCAGGAGCCACACACACGAGGCATGCTCACGCCCTGGGCGTCTTGCACGTGATGCACAAGATCTTAAAAAGTATCGGCAAAGCCAGCACCGACGAAAAACTGTTCAACCCCAACTCTCGCGACGAAACGACCACTTTTCACCGCACAATGAGACTGGCGGCGATGCTACATGATATCGGCACCTTCCCCTTCTCTCACTCTATCGAATTGGCTTACATCAACCACTGGAGACACGCTCAACAGCTTGGCGGTAAACCAAAATACAAGGCCAACCACGAGATTCTTGGCTCTGAAATCATCAAGAACACCGACTTCGATGGTGGGCTGACTCGCATTTTAAAAGAAGAGGGCATAGACCCTGACGAGCTGTCAAAAGTGATTGCTGGCAAATCATCTAACCTACTTGCCAACCAGCTCATGCACTCAGATGTCGATGCAGATCGCATGGACTACCTCTTGAGAGATGCGCACCACACCGGCATCAAACTCGGGCTCTACGACCAAGACTATTTGATCAGAAACCTGACAACACATACTGAAAACGGCAAAGAGGTTCTGTGCGTGCAAGAAGATGCCATGAACTTAGTCGATGCCTTTCTGGTGAGTCGCTACTTTTGGTATTCTCAAATCATAAGCGATGGCACAGGCTACAAGTTTGACCTCATCGCCGCCAAAATTTGCGAGTACTTTTTAGAAAACGGACTCTCCTATTCTTTTGACCACCTGATGGACTCGGTCATAAAAAACCCGAACGAGTACTTCACCTTTAATGACTCTTACTTCATGGCGAAACTTCATGAGTACCTCGCAGGTCGCATTATGCACCCTATGATTCGAGAGCTCAGCGAAATGCTAGCCAAACGGATCCCACCGGCACAGATCAAAATTGCTCCACTTACGCCCTCACTTGTCGAGTCAGAAGATCACAGAGAAGACCTCGTTAACAAGGCGACTGAGGCCGTTGAGTGGCTCAAGCAAGAACTCCACGAAATTGACAAAGAGGCATGGATCATTTTTGACATCCCCAGAAAAGATGTGATGTTTACCAAAAACCTGATCACACTTAAAAAAGAACTCAAAGGAAAAGTAAAACCCCTGATGGTACGCGATTCGGTGAAGGTTCTCGGTCGAGATGGTGAACTGAAACTTCTCGTAGATGTTTCAAACTCACTTATGACAATCTTATCTCAATACAGAAACTTTATTCCACGCGTGTACCTCTCACCGAAAAGCCTGGAGCTACTTGAAAAGAAAAAAGTGCTCGAGGAGCTTCGAAATCGAGGCTTTTGAGGCCTCAGGAGACCCTCTTGACACCAGACAGCAAAGGTGACCCACCGTAGGCTGTTCAATTCTGCCGATTTCATTGCTCGCAATCGCGAATTGTGTCAAATTCCTGGGGAATACAAGCAGCTTCTAACGGCAAGAGCCTGAAACAATCTGTGAAGTTTGCTCAAGGATCATTTGGAGGAAAAAACATGTCTGAAGTTCGACCAGCACTGACCACACTATCTGAAGATGAGCAGGCCTTTAAAGAGGCGGTTCGCAGTTTTGCAGAGGGAGAGATTTTGCCGCGTAGAACCGCAATGGATGAAAAAGCTCAAATGGATCCAGAGCTAGTAAAACAGTTTTTTGAAATGGGCCTGATGGGCATCGAAACCCCAGAGCAGTATGGCGGAGCCGGCGGCACCTTTACAATGGCCTGCTTGGCCGTTGAGGAGCTCGGGCGAGTTGATGGCTCAACCTCAGTTCTTGTTGACGTTCAAAACACTCTTGTAACCAACGCATTTCTAAGATGGGCCAACGAAGAGCAGAAGCAAAAGTACCTGCCCCGTATGGCCGCTGATACAGTTGGAGCCTACGCACTAAGTGAGTCAGGCAGTGGCTCTGATGCCTTCGCTCTCAAGCTGAAAGCAGAAGACAAAGGCGATAAGTACGTACTCAATGGTCACAAACTTTGGATAACCAACGCAAACGAAGCTGGCATCTTCTTGGTGTTTGCAAATGTAAACCCTGAAGCCGGCTACAAGGGCATCACGGGCTTTATCGTTGAGCGCGACTTCCCCGGCTTTAACATCGGCAAAAAAGAAGACAAGCTGGGCATTCGCGCCAGTTCAACTTGCGAGCTGACTTTCGAGAACTGTGAAGTTCCAAAAGAGAATGTTCTCGGAGAAGTCGGCAAGGGCTACAAGATTGCGATCGAAACCCTTAACGAAGGTCGAATCGGAATCGGCGCTCAGATGCTCGGAATTGCTCAAGGCGCTTACGAGGCAACTCTCGGCTACATCAAAGAGCGTGAGCAATTTGGCACCAGCATCTCATCATTCCAGGGTGTTCAGTTTCAGCTAGCAGAAATGAGAGCTGAGCTAGAGGCAACACGCCTTCTCGTTTATAACGCATGCCGATTGAAAGACGCAGGCGAGCCTTTCGTAGAAGAAGCTGCGATCGCCAAACTTGCATCTTCACGAGCTGCCGAGAAGATCTCTTCGATGACTATCGACTTGTTTGGTGGCAACGGTTTCACACGTGAGTACCCTGCTGAAAAATTCTGGAGAGACGCTAAAATTGGCCAGATCTATGAAGGCACTTCGAATATGCAGCTCCAAACCATTGCGAAAATGGAGCTCAGCAAATAAATGACTGAACAAAGCTACGCCGAACCGGCAAAACCAGGCAGCCTGATGCAATTCGGGGCTGCCTCCCCTTTTGCTTTATGGGCACTAGCTCTTTGCCTGTCCTCTTTCACTTTCGAGATCTGGGCTATCACAGACACAGCTGTAACTGCTGGGGTGCAGACGACTCATGTTAGTACGAATATTTCTGGCGCTAGTGTAGAAGCTGGTAGCGGCCTCAGCTCTGGTGTTCTCGCATTTCTAGAATTATCAGAGCCTGATTACCTGCGTGTCGGAGCTATTGCAACTGAGAGACGGTTTTCGATCAAATCAGATGGCAGAAGGCTTGCGGTTGAGTCTGTATATTTAGAGGTCCCGGTAAGCTACTTTCAACTGGTGACAGAAAAAATGGGCTGGTTTGCTGGCGGCCGAATCGGAGTCAAGCTCAGCGAAGAAAACTGCAACCTGAACGGGGAAAGCTGCCCTGGCTCAGACCTATCGCCAATTCTTTATGGCGCAGAAGCTGGAGGCCACTTTCTGTTCAACTCTGCTTTTGGCATAGAGACCTCATACATTCTTGGCCTATCCGACATTTCAGACGATGTGGCCTTCAATGGAAGTGTCTTTGTCACAGGCTTTTACATCTTCTAGAATGGGCAGACAC
The DNA here is from genome assembly GCA_013216195.1 of Bdellovibrionales bacterium. Taxonomy (GTDB): domain Bacteria; phylum Bdellovibrionota; class Bdellovibrionia; order Bdellovibrionales; family UBA1609; genus JABSOQ01. The sequence goes on along the minus strand of JABSOQ010000063.1, from coordinate 9,969 downwards.
TAGCACAGTGAACAAGCCAACAACATCAATCAGGCTTACAACCCCAGTACTCCCTCGCCAGAGGGCAGCTCTTTAGCTGCACTCCATTTTGATCGATAAGACTCCACTTACCACCAACGATAACGCCATGCTCTCCGCTAGCCTTACTCTTTTTACAGCCATCACAAACTCTAGCCACCCCTCCCCCAAAAGGGAAGGCAAAGTCATACTCTGCCCGAACCACCACTGAGAACTGCTTGTTCATATAACCGTACTTTCCCCGCGAACCGAGGTACCTTGCTAGACCCTCTTTAAAATAATCTGCGCCATTGTCATAACAATGGGTTTTTCTAATTGGCCCGAGCCGGTGCACCCAGTAACACCCATGACCTGGCACCACTAGCTCTGCTAGTTCATCAGAATTGTATTTGATTTTCTCTGTAGCTGTTTTGGTCAGTTTTAATTCATTTCTATCTGACATTTCTACGCAATCTTTTGATACCAATTCTCAAACGAAAAAGAGGAATAACAAACAAGACTGGAACTCTCTGTTAGCTCATGTGATTTTGCTATAACTTGAGGGGCAACAAATAAGGTGCCCAAAACTGAATTTAGAAATAAAACGACCTTCAAACTCGATCCAACTCTCTCAATTAAAATTAACAAGCCCTCACCTCTCCAAAAAAATGATCAAAAAAAGAGCCATCTTGCGATGACTCTTTCATTTTAATCTAGACAGGTGTGGGCATTGTAAAAGATGAGTAAAAGTCGCATACGCACCCCTTTTCTTAGAGGTTCCTGCGGTACTGACCACCAACCTCATAAAGAGCCGTGGTCATTTGATTAAGCGAACAGACCCGAGCTGCATCCATGAGACTTGCAAAAATATTCTCACCTGCAAGAGCGGCCGCTTTCAAATTGCTTACAGCTGCCTCTGCGTCACTTTGCCTTGCCCCCTGGTAACCTCTAAGGTCTTCTAGCCTTGATTGCTTTTCTTCCTGAGAAGCCCTGGCTAGCTCAATTTTTGGAGGCTGATAACCCTCCTCAAGGGTTTCAGGGTTAATAAAGGTATTCACCCCTACGATCGGCAAAGAGCCATCATGTTTTTGCATCTCATAGTACAGCGACTCTTCTTGAATCTGAGAACGTTGGTACTGGGTTTCCATTGCCCCCAAAACTCCGCCACGCTCATTTAGCTTCATGAACTGGTCTAGAACAGCTTCTTCCACAGCCTCAGTTAACCAATCTATGTAGAAGCTCCCCTGATTCGGGTTCTCATTCTTTGCCATACCGAACTCTTTTGTGATGATCATTTGTATAGCTTTCGCTCTTCTCACAGATTCTTCTGTTGGTGTGGTGATGGCCTCATCGTAGGCGTTCGTGTGCAACGAGTTGCAGTTGTCATAAATGGCAAGCAAAGCTTGCAAGGTCGTTCTGATGTCGTTGAAGTCAATCTCTTGAGCGTGTAGCGAGCGACCACTCGTTTGAATATGATACTTTAATTTTTGGCTTCTCTCATTGGCACCATACAGATCTCTCATAGCAATGGCCCAAATTCTTCGGGCCACACGACCTATAACTGAATACTCCGGGTCCATTCCGTTACTGAAGAAAAATGAAAGATTGGGGGCGAACTCATCCACCTTCAGACCGCGGCTCAGGTAGTACTCAACGTATGTAAAAGCATTACTCAAAGTGAGCGCAAGCTGGGTGATCGGATTCGCTCCGGCCTCTGCAATGTGGTAGCCAGAAATACTAACAGAGTAGAAATTGCGAACTTGGTTATGAGTAAAATACTCTTGGATGTCTCCCATCAACTTCAGCGCAAAATCTGTTGAGAAAATGCAGGTATTCTGACCCTGATCTTCTTTAAGAATGTCAGCCTGAACTGTTCCCCTGACAGTTTGAAGGGTCTTATTCTTAATCTGCGCCAGTTCGTCCGCATTCAGATCTCGACCTAACTCGCTTTTCTGTTTTTCAACTTGCTGATCAATCGCCGTATTCATGAAGAACGCGAGAATCATCGGTGCTGGGCCATTGATGGTCATCGAGACACTGGTCGATGGGTCACAAAGATCAAAACCGTTGTACAAGGCTTTCATATCGTCAAGCGTGCAAATGCTGACTCCACTCTCGCCAACCTTGCCAAAGATGTCAGGCCTTGGGTCAGGGTCTCCCCCATACAATGTCACGCTATCAAAGGCTGTTGAGAGTCGCTTTGCGGGATCTCCCTCACTCAAATAGTGAAATCTCTTGTTCGTCCGCTGAGGAGGCCCTTCACCAGCAAACTGCCGAATCGGGTCTTCACCCTGCCTCTTAAGAGGAAACACACCAGCTGTGTAAGGAAATTCACCAGGAACATTCTCTAATCGGAGGTAGCGTAATCTATCGCCCCAATCTGAAATAGAGGGAACCACCACTCGGGGTATCTGCAAACCACACAGACTTTTGTTAGTCAGTGGCTGCTTAATCTCTTTACCTCTGACACTGTAGACGAACTCTTCACCAGAGTATTGAGATCTTAACTCTTCAAAATTCGCCAGCGACTTTAAATCGGCTTCGGGCATCTCACCTTCTAGCTCTTTAACTTTATCTGCAACCACTGACTCTGAAAGAACGTTTGCAACTTGCTTGAGTGCTCCAAGATCTGAAGCCTTTGAAGCTAGCTCAGCAGTGACCTTCTTATAACCTCTCACGCAACTCGTAATCTCGGCCAAGTAGCTCTGCCGCTCGGGCGGCACAATGGTTCTCTTGTCTGTGCCCATCAAAGCTGGCAATTTGTCATCTGCACCAGACCAGTCAAAACTGTCAGAGTTCTCTTTCAAAACAGAAACGATGCCTTTAAAAAGACCGTTTAGGCCAGCGTCGTTAAAGTTAGAGGCTTGTGTAAGATAAACAGGTACAGCCACCGAATCATCAAATAGCTTTTTTGACCTTCTATATTGCTTTTGTACATCTCTGAAGGCATCCGCAGCCCCTCGCCGATCCGCTTTGTTAATGGCAATGAGGTCAGCGAAATCGATCATATCAATCTTTTCAAGCTGGCTTTGCGCACCGAACTCCGAGGTCATAACGTAAAGGCTCTTGTCTGAGACCTCTAAAATCTTTGAGCTAGCTTGGCCAATACCAGAGCTCTCTGCTATCAGAAGATCAAACTGAAGACTTTTCATATAATCGAGCATAGGTGGCAAAGCCTCAGAGATCTCATTACCAGAACCCCGAGAAGCCACCGACCTCATGAACACGCCTTGACGAGAGAGCGCATTCATACGAATGCGATCACCCAAAAGTGCTCCTCCGGTTTTGCGCTTCGATGGGTCAACACACAATACCCCAATTTTTAAACCCGGGTAGAAGTTGAGAAACCTGTGCAAAAGCTCATCGATCAAAGAAGACTTACCCGCTCCACCTGTGCCGGTAATACCAAGCACCATCGGAGTTTTACCATCAGATCGTTTAAACGAAGTCAGCAGATCATCGTAGCTACCCGCAGAACCATTGAGCTCGATGTTGGTTAGCGCAAGGCCTAAGTCTTTTTCAGGTAGCCCTTCACGCCCCTCAAGCACTTTAGCTGAATCAGGTTCTACAACTTCGGGCACAGCATAATCGCACTCACGCACAATGATTTCGATCATACCCTCGAGGCCCAGTTTTCGACCGTCGTCAGGGTGAAAGATCTTAGAGATTCCATAAGCCTCTAACTCGGCCTTTTCTTCATGCACAATTACACCGCCGCCACCGCCAAAAATCTTCACATGCTGACAGCCAACAGAATCAAGAAGATCTCGGCAGTACTTAAAGTACTCCATGTGACCACCTTGATAAGAGCTAATGCAAATGCCTTGCGCACCTTCTTGAAGAGCCGCAGAGACAACTTCACTCACGGAGCGATTGTGGCCCAAGTGAATGACCTCAACTCCGAAATCTTGTAGAATTCTTCTGATGATGTTGATCGTGGCGTCATGGCCATCAAACAAAGATGCTGCTGTTACAACACGGACTGGATTTGAAGCTTCGTAAGCCATCGTTACTTCCCTTGAAAATTCGGTTGTCTTTTCTCAATAAAGGCTGCGATACCCTCGGTCTTGTCCTCAGTGTTGAATATCTCTGAGAAGCATTTCGCCTCGAGCTCGAGCGCTGCTTTAAGATCAAGAGAGAGCCCATCTTCAATGGCCATCTTTGCTTTTGCCACAGCTAAAGGCGCTCTCGAAGCCACAGTGTCTGCAAACTTCATAGCGCCAGGCATCAGCTCCTCTGGTGCAAACACCTTCGACACCAAACCCATTTCATAAGCCTGGCTCGCTGAAAAGATATCTCCACTGAGCGCAAAGTACTTTGCCTTTGAAACACCGATGTTGCGGGCCAGCCTTTGTGTTCCACCATAACCTGGGATCAAGCCCAAAGAGACTTCAGGCAAACCAAACTTGGCTTTCTCAGAGGCAAAGATCACATCGCAAGCCAGGGCCAACTCCATGCCGCCCCCAAGAGCGAAACCATTCACTGCAGCAACCATGGTCTTACCCATCCCTGAAAGCAAACCGAAAACACCCTGACCTCTTCGCGCCATTCTTAAAGCGTCTTCGGCTGAGTGATTTTTCATTTCTTTAATGTCTGCGCCAGCAACAAAAGACTTTTCGCCTGAGCCAGTGACGACGATCACCCTGAGATCAGTGCCAGCAATTTCGTCTCGAAACCCCTCGAGTTCGTCGATAACTTGTGAGTTCAAGGCATTCAGAGCCTTGGGCCTATTGATCGTTAGAACCCCAACATACTCATTTGTTTCTGATTTCTTGAATTCGATTGTTTCAAAACCCATTACTCTAACTCCTAAACGAATTGATTCAGTTGTAACTTAGATGGTGATTGAAGTTGTTTGGCTTTATCGAGCCTACTGATCGTACTTGTAAAAGCCTCGGCCAGATTTTCTTCCAAACCAGCCCGCCTCAACATACTTAACCAACAATGGGCAAGGTCTGTACTTGGTATCCCCGAGGCCTTCATGCAAGACCTCCATGATCGCCAAACAGGTATCAAGCCCAATGAAGTCTGCCAACGTCAAAGGCCCCATTGGTTGGTTTGTACCAAGTTTCATTGCCGTGTCGATGCCCTCTACATCTGCAATACCTTCATGAAGGGTATAAATCGCTTCGTTAATCATAGGCATCAAAATGCGGTTCACAGCAAAGCCAGGCATGTCTTGGGCCTCTACAAAGGTTTTACCTAGCGTTTCTGCAAAGCTTCCCACTGCTTTAAAGGTCTCATCTGAGGTCTGTAGCCCTTGAATACCCTCAACTAGCTTCATCAACGGAACTGGATTCATAAAGTGCATCCCTGCAACCTGCTCAGGGCGATGAGTTGCAGCAGCAATTTTGGTGATTGAGATTGAAGAGGTGTTGCTACAAAGCAAGGCCTCGGGCTTTACAGCTTTATCTAGCTCAGTGAAGATCTTAAGCTTCAAATCAATGTTCTCAGTCGCTGCTTCGATGACAATATCACAGTCTTTCAAAGCCGACATATCAGTTGACGTTACAATTTTCTCAAGAGCAGTCGCCTTATCAGCTTCAGAGATTTTTTCTTTCTTGATAAGACGATCGAGGCTTTTCGCCACTGTGGCTTTACCTTTTTCTAAGGCTTGCTCTGAAATATCCGTCATGACCACTGGAAAGCCCTTCATAGCCGCCACTTGTGCAATCCCGTTACCCATCTGACCTGCACCAACTACTCCCACTGATTCGATCTTTGACATGACTCTACCTCTCTTCGAATTTAAAATGAAAAATGATGAGGCTTGTATACATAATAATGATAAGAAAATCAGGCCTTTACTGGCTGATTTCCCAACGCGTCAATAGGCTAACGCCAGCTCTTTAAGCCTGCTCTAATAGACGACGTCAATCAACGGAGTCAGCTGCCAGACTAAGCGCAACTGATCATTAGGGATTTGTCTCTCGCCCTCTTCGAATCTCTTCGTGCCAATGATTTTGACCCATGAAGTTTGCTTAGCATTTTTGAAGATAATGCCTACTGAAATCTCTCTAATAGCGTCATTGTCGGTGTTGGAATCAGGATCTAGTGTGTCGTACCTCAAAAGCCCTGACCATGAAGCCGAGTCGTACATGAGATCAACATGCCCTCCAGAGTATTTTCCAGAGACCCTGTCATCTTGAAAGAGCTCACCTGCGGTAACTTCAATGAGAGCCTTCCACTCAGAGGGAGTCCACAAAAAATAAAAAGTGCCCTGTCTCCAAAGCGCATCTTCTTCGACATTGATAGAGGCAACCCGATCTGCCAGACCTGTAGTTGAAGTGGGGTTCGATTCACCAGTAAGCGCCGAAATGCCAACATTCAGATTGTCGACTTTTCTGTATCCCCACTTAGCTGCATACCACATCAAACCATCAGGGTTGTTCTCACCCTCTCCATTAAACACTGAGAAGCTTGAATAGTAGCCATTGTGCTGGACCGAGTACATGGCCCCCAGCCCTCTTAGCGGGTTGAGCCTCTCTTTGAAAAACAAACTTCTTGGAAACAACAATTGACGCTCTTGCCACTCCCCCTCAACCGCGTACTGAATCGGAAGCAAACCATAGCGAATCTGGCCATAAACACTCGAAAACTGCGCATAGCCTTCTACAATACCAATGCTGTCGTCAGCCTCATCTTGAAAGTGAACCATTGTGTTTCTTAGTGACTTGGGACCGATACGAAAACTCGACTGAAAGTTCTTATCCATGAGCCAAGTCATCTCGACCGATGAGTCACCCAACTTGAACTCACCTTTTTGTGGCTCACTCAACAAAAAGAAGGGCTTAATCAGCAGGTCGGTCACACCAACAGTGCCGAGCTGCTCGGTAATTGCGGCTTGAGCTGTTAATGAATGACACATCAGGAACACTAGCAGAGCTAAGACAGAAACTCTCTTCGGGCGAAATTGTATCGATGCTGAAGTTCTTGCGCCAAACATATCAATATTATTTTACAAAACGACAACGACAACAGTCACCCACTCCCCAGAGACCTAGGTCTGGCTTTTGACAACTTTACGACAGGAATTGGATCAAGGTCAGAGCAAAAAACACTCAAAACTGTTGTGGCCTTTGAGCCAAAGCTTCAAGATTCTTCTTCGCTACTGTCAGTGTTTTTCTCGGAGGGGTAGCCATAACCTAACACCCGCATTCGGGCTTTTCGCTTTTGGCGTTTTTTATACTCGTCATGAGATGCCCCACCACTTAGGTTTTGCAGATAGGTTTCATAATCAACAATTTGCACCTCATAGGGGTAGAAAAATGAAAAGGGATTAGACTCTCCTTCGCCCATAGGTATTCGGATAAGACTTCTAGTGATAAATTTTATGAAACGGTAGTCTTGGCTAGAAAACCGGTTGAGCTTTTTTCGGTAGGTAGCACGAGAAGCCTCTCTCTCAAGCTTGTCAGCCAACAGGGCATCCATCTCAGAGGGGTCAAGATCTTGTTCTTTGGTGATGCTCTCACATACTTCTAAAAACAAATTCAATGGATACAAAGTGTTGTTCGACTGGTCGGTCACAATATGAGGCACACTCACCATATTATTCTGAACTAAAAACCTGAGCACACCAAAGGTTTCAAACAAACTCTTTGTCACGAACCGAACCCCCATTTTATCGAGCAAAAAGAAAGCCACTTCATCTGGCTTTGCCAAAAGCTTTGTGATCGAAGACTTTGAAGTTTTGAAGGGCTTGGTGTCGTACTTTTTTAAGCTGATGCTGCCATTGGAGCCAGGGCTACCAAGGTAAGTTCCAAGCGTCGGGTCTTGGTAAATCGCCTTCTTGTAAGGGGCAAGAATCTGATCTTGAATCTGATGACTATAATGGTTGAAAAGGTCTTTATCTAGATGCACCAGCACATGTATCACCTTCAGCACAGAACATGCCCAGCGCTGCATTGAATTCTCTCTGCGGTCACTTGTACTCGCATAAATCAACAGGTACGCCAGATCTTTCAACTGGTTTGGATCCGACAAACTATCGGGAAACTCTTCACCCTCTTCGAGAAGCTCAGTCTGAATAAAGGTCACAGCTCGCATGTGAAAACGCCATAAATCACGCATTTGACCTTCGTTGTCTGGATCAAAACCATAAGCTCGCATAAAGGCATAAGCCTCCTCAAGGTCGCTGATATTCAGATCTTCAGCATCGAGGGAGTTGTAGCCGCCAATCAAAGCTTCAAGTGTTTTGCGATGAAATCTAACATCTACAGACATGATCCAAGGTTAACTGCTCTATGAGACAATGCAACAAAAGATCAAATTGGTTATGTAACACAAAAAAAGAAGGCGTCAGATTCGTCTGACGCCACTTAGGGGGAGGAGAATTTTCTTTGCCTGCCTACAATTGGGGCATGAGCGGGTTTAGCATTAGAAACATTCGCCCCAATTTTAAACACCTAGTTACAGCGGAAGAAGCTGCAAGTTGGAACATAAAACTGACCCAACCTCACAACTTGCTCTGTCGCAAACTGGGTGTTCTGAGATCTCAAGTTGTAGAAATAAATGTAGCCTTCAAAATAGTCGCGATTGAAAACACCATCCAGCCAAACATGACCAGCAGAATCTTTCCATTCGATGATCGCCCGGTTACCTTCGACCATTGAGTAGTAAGCCTTGCCCTGTGAAAAACCGTAGCCACCAATCTCTTGGCCACTTGAATCGGTTTCTGAAGCGTAGCTGTCCCAGATGATCATTGCAAAGGCAGCCTTATCTTCATCGATTTCACTTGGAGCAGTGTCGCCATCGAAACGACCTCTCTCGAATTCGACATCACCTGCGATCCAGATGCCCGTGCTATCACTGAGATTGCCACTGACATAACCCATGCCTTGAGTGCTAGATAATGGATCCATATTAGAAGATGTAAACCACATGACTTTGGCCTGAAACTCATCTTGACCACCGTCAGCGTACACCTGACCCCAGCCATCACCACCAGAACCGTTGTTCAGTCTGCTGAATGAGTTGTCATCATCGCGCGCTCGGTCTCGGCCGTCACGACCACTGCCTACTCGGCCTCGATCCTTGCCGTCTTTGCCTCCGCAAGAAATCATGGTCATAGCGAATACTATTAATGTCAGAAATTTGATCGCTGTTTTCATAGCGTTTCTCCTATCTCGACTATACATAAGGCAATCCGAGTGCCGAAAATACCAGCTCTACTGCCGCTGTGTTGGCTTTGAGCTCAAATCTGCCAACTTGAAAGACAGTGGCCGGAATTGGGGCACCCCACTGTCAAAAAAGCTAACAGGTGCCTAGATCCTTGAGACTGACCCTCACCAGTCTGCTTTTGAGACGGCACAAGGGTTGAAACTAAGAGGCTAGGGAAAGGACGTATATGAAAGAGTTATTGAGTCTGTGTTGTGTTTTGGGAGTTATGGTAGCTAGCCAGATGGCCTCAGCTGCCGCAGAAGAGTCGCGCTGCCACTTTAATGATGAGATCTGGATGCAAGAAGCTAATGGCGGGGAAGGCGCTTGTATTAAGGCTGGCGACGCCTTTGTAACTGAAGACGGCCAGATCATTCACGCCAGACTGCCCAGCGAAGCCCCTGCCGAACAAGACCGATTGCAAATTCAAGTCACCAGTGGCCAAGTTGAAGTCGACTGCGGCCCTAAGCACATCTACGATAAGATCGAAGGCTCCTGCCAACCAAGGCCGTCAAAGCAACCCGCTGAGATGCCACGACGTAGCTCAGAGACCGAAACTCCAAGCGATACCGAAAAAGAGACCACCGAAGTCGATTGCGATGAGGCTGACGATTCGTGTGAGGCCATAGAAACCGCCGCTATTTCAGGCCACGATGAAGACTCCACTACAGAAGCCGGGCTACCTGGCATTGACATGCATCTCGCGCTAACTGGTGTTGCGGATGGCCTACCCCTAACAGAACTTGAGGCAATAAAGAACGCCCTCCTTCAACCAAGCCCTGATGACGGCTCCACTCCTCAACTTATAGAGGACTC
>JABSOQ010000062.1 GCA_013216195.1 Bdellovibrionales bacterium | reverse complement strand
CGCGTCGACATGATTTATCTTGATGAAAAGATCAAGAACTACATTGTTGAGATTGTAATGGCATCTAGAAAGCCTGCTGAGTATGGCTTAGGTCATCTCGAGAATCTTCTCAGTGTTGGAGGGTCTCCTCGAGCGACGATCAGTTTAACTCGTGCGGCTAAGGCTCACGCTTTCTTAAGAGGTCGCGGTTACGTAACCGCAGAAGATGTGAAAGCCATTGCCTACAATGTGTTGAGACATCGATTGATTTTAACTTATGAAGCTGAGGCTGAGAACGTTTCGGCTGAAGAGATGATCAAAGAGATCTTGAGCCAAGTTGAGGTACCATAAGCCTTGAGTTTACCTCCTGAGATTCTCAAGAAAGTGAAATTGATTGAAATCTCCACGCGGAAGATGGTGAACAACCTATTTGCTGGAGAGTTCAACTCGGCCTTTCGAGGTCAGGGTATGACATTTTCTGAATTTCGCGAATATGTCCCGGGTGACGATGTGCGAGCCATCTCTTGGCCTGTAACTGCACGAACCGGTAAGCCTTATATCAAGATCTTTGATGAAGAACGCGAGATGACTTTGTTGCTGGCCGTGGATGTAAGTGGCTCGTCTGATTTTGGCACTGGTGATTACTTCAAAGGTGAGGTGTTGACTCATGTTGCAGCTTTGCTTGGTTACAGTGCCGCGAAGAACAAAGACCCTGTTGGCTTGTTGCTATTCTCAGATCAAGTGGAGCATTTTGTTCCTCCGAAGAAAGGCAGAGCCCAGATTCACAGAATCATCAGAGATCTTTTGTACTTTGAGCCTAAGTCTCGTGGTACGAATATTTCGGTAGCTCTTGAGCATTTGCAAAAGTTTTTGAAAAAAAAGACCAACATCTTCATTGCCTCCGACTTCATGGATACTGGCTTTGAACCGAGCTTGCGTTTGCTTGCGAACAAACATGAGACTGTCGCCGTAATTGTGAATGACCCTGCTGAGAAGCAGCTTCCGAATCTAGGCGTTATAGATATGGAGGACGCTGAGACAGGAGAACTGATCACTGTTGACACTTCGAGTGCTCACTTCAGGCGGCAGTACGAAGAGTATATTCAGAACCAGAGAGCTACACGAGATCAAGAATTAAAGCGCTCTAGAGTTGATCAGATTCATATCGACACTCATGAAGATATCGCAGGACCACTGCTTCAATTCTTTCGCCGAAGGAATCGCCGGTGATTGAGCTAAGGGGTAAACAGTTGCTTTTGGCCCAAGCAGAAACAGAGCCACCAGATCAAAGCGAGACGGCTTCTGAGCAACAAGATCAGGAAGCATCTGAGCCTGCCGGCGATCAAACGGCAATGCCTGTTGAAACTGAAGGGCAAAAAAAAGAAAAAACTGAAGAGCCGACCAAGCAGATAGATGCTACTTGGAAGTGCGAAACACGGGCAATTGACTCAGAGCCGAGTGTTGCACTCGATAATTTGTATGTCGGCGATAAGTACCTAGTTCACTGCCAAGGTGAGTTTGTAGAGGGGTTTGCAACTGAGCAGGCTGCAGCAGCTTACCTCAATGAAGCGCAAACCTACACCATACATATACTCAAGATGCGTACTTTTGAGAACAAGGAGTTCTGGGCTGAGGCCACATCTTACAAACCTGGTGAGCACAAGTTTGATGGCGTTATCGTCAGCGATGGCCTGCAGAGAATTGCTCTCACTGGTGAACAACCTGTTGTGGTGAAGTCGGCATTGGCTGAGCGCCCGCAAGTTGAGGCGATGAACCCCAATGCTCAAAAGATTATGCTAATGGGCCCTTTTCCGTTAGCGCTACCAATTTGGCTATGGATTGCAATTTTTGTTGTGGTTTTTGGTCTTGTAGGTCTCATTTGGAGAACTGTCGCAATGAGAATGCAAAAGCGGCGCTTACTTGAAGAGCTGGCAAAGCACAATACGGCTTTGACCTCTTACAATCAGTTTCACAAAGAGATACGAACCCATATTAGAAATCACACTGGCCCGACAGCGACGAATAGCACACCCACCCAATATGTACGTGATCTTGATAGCAGCTTTCGTATGTTTCTTGTAAGAGAGTTTCTCATACCTGCTATGGAGTGGAAAACTTCGACCGTTATGGGTGAGCTCAAGGGTCGTCACAAAAAGACCTACCGCTACGCCGGGCCTCAAGTTCGAAAGTTGTTGGTTGAATTTGATCGAGCAAAAGATGCTGGCGAAAAGATGCGCTACCAAGATTGTGAGCAACTCATCGAAATGTCTCGTCGGGTAGTAAATCAAATCAAAAAGATGCGGCGGGTGACCAAATGATAACTTGGGAGAGTCCACTAGCGTTTTTGCTTTTTATTCCTCTGATCGGAGTGCTGGCCTGGATGTATTACGAGAGGCACCGAAGGCGACCGGCTCTCAAGTTTAGTGCGATCTCGGCGTTGAAAGATCGTGTGCCATCGTTGAAGGCCAGACTAGTTATTGTGCCTTTAATACTGAAAGTTCTGGGCGTGAGTTTGGCTATTGTGGCCTTGGCTAGGCCGCAAAGGGCAGACACCAAGGTTCGTCGTAACATTGAGGGAATCGATATCGTAATTGCTCTCGACATTTCAGATTCAATGTTGATCGAAGACATGAAGCCCGAGAACAGGCTTGAAGCTTCAAAAGAAGTGATCAAGAACTTTGTTGAGGGGCGCGTATCAGACCGAATCGGTCTTGTGGTTTTCTCAGGCGAGTCTTACACCAGAGTGCCACTGACTCTTGACTACGCGCTTTTTCAGCAATCGCTAAAAGAAGTGCAGACCACGCGAAACATCAAAATGGGCACAGCAATTGGGGTAGCTTTGGCTAACTCGGTTGGCCGGTTGAAAGACTCAACAGCGAAAAGCCGAGTTGTGATCTTTTTGACCGACGGGGAGAACAACTCGGGCACAATTGATCCAGAAACGGCTCTCGAAATAGCAAAGGGCTATGATGTTCGTATTTACAGTATTGGCATGGGTCGCGATGGCCAGGCCCAGCTGCCCGTGTACATACAAAACTCTCGTGGCCGGAAAATTAAGCGCTATCGACCAATACATTCGAAAGTGAACGAAGATCTTTTGGGCAGAATGGCCTCTGAAACAAAGGGGAAGTTCTGGAGAGCCACAACATCTAAGGCCTTAAAAGAAGTTTTCGACGAAATCAATCAGCTTGAGAAGACCAAGATTGAAGTCAACTCTTACACAAAATACGCTGAGTTGTTTCCGGGCTGGTTGAAATTTGCAGCACTCGCTTATGTTGTGTCATTGATTCTTGGGCAGACAGTTTTGAGGAGGGGGCCGTAACATGACATACAGGTTCGCCGACCCAGCAGCGTTTCACTACCTTTGGATCTTGCCACTGCTTTTTGTTATCACTTGGTACTTGGTGAAGCAAAGTCAGGGCAAATTGCAGAGGGCTCTTGGGGCAAAATTAGCTCCATTTCTTTTGGCCTCAGTGTCTCAAACTCGCCGCTGGTGGAAGCTTGTTCTTAAGTCAGTGGTTCTCGCTCTTTTCGTGTTTGCCCTGGCTAGGCCGCAGTCGGGTGAATCAGAAAAGAAAGTGAAGAGTGAAGGTGTCGAAGTCATGCTGCTTGTGGATGTCTCAAGAAGTATGATGGCAGAGGACACAAAGCCGAGTCGATTAAAGTTGGCCAAAAAAGAGCTAAGTCGGTTGATAGACCGGATGGATGGCGACAAGGTCGGTTTAATTGCCTTTGCAGGAAGTGCCATTTTGCTGTCACCACTCACCCCCGATAAGCCAGCTGTTAAGATGTTTCTCGACTCACTTAGCCCAGAGGCTGTCAAAACCCAGGGCACTGATTTTCGAAAAGCCCTGGCTGAGACCAGCTCAGCATTTTCTCGAGGTGGGGTTGAATCAGGTGAACAATCTGTGGTTACCAAGGTGGTGGTCATTGCAAGCGACGGCGAAGACAATGAGCCGGGAGCGATTGAGGCCGCCAGTGAGCTTGCAGAAAAAGGGGTTCGTATTTTCACACTTGGTTTTGGTACAGAGAAAGGTGCTCCTATTCCCGTTCGAGACGGCAGGGGCAACCTTCGAGGTTACAAGAAAGACAAGTCAGGTAAAAAAGTTGTCTCCAAAACTAAGGGCACCGTTTTGAAGAATTTGGCCAGTGAAGGCAAGGGATCTTTTCATCATGTTACCTTTGGTGGCAACGCTATTAAGAGTCTCCATAAAGAGATTCAAAAGCTCGAACAAACTGAGTTTGAATCCGCTGAAATGACAGATTACGACGAGAACTATCAGATGTTTTTGCTGTTCGGTCTAATTCTGGCGCTAGGTGAGTTGTTTCTTAAAGAGCGCGCCAGTGCGGCCCGGTTCTGGAGAGGGCGGTTTGAGGTGGGCAAATGATCTGGCATTCGTGTTGGCTGAGTTTGTTGGTCTTTGCGATGGGTTCGAGCTCGGCTTCGGCAGTTAGCCCCTCCACCATTGAGACCAATAATGAGGGCATTCTTGCTTACGACAAAGAAGATTACTATGGAAGCTATCAAAAGTTTGCAGAGACTTTAGCGGCGGAACCATTTCATCCTCTGATTCACCTCAATATTGGGATGACCTATTATATCAATGAGGAGCCAGAAAAGGCCATTTTCTCGTTCACTACGGCCTTAGAGATGGCCGGTAGAGAGAGCAACGAAGAGCACCTGTTTTACGCCTTGTTTAATACAGCGGCAGCGCTGTCTACCGCTGGAAAGATAGATGAGGCTTTGGCATTGTATCAGAAGGCGTTGAGCCTTCAGCCTGGTGATAAAAATGTAAGAGAGAACATTGAGAAGATCTGGCAGGCCCAACAGGGCGGCGGTAAAGGTGGCAGCGACGACCAAAAAGACAAAAAGCCACAAGACCAAGACGACCAAGAAGGTCAGGGTCAGCAAAATCAAGATCAACAAGACCCGAATCAAGGAAAAGAGCAGAAGAAGAAGAAAAAGCCCAAGCCTTTTGAGAGCAAAGAGCTGTCTAAAGACGATGTGAGAAAAATTCTAGAAGAGATTAAGAATCAGGAACAAAAGATTCGGGCAGACATGTATGAGGGCAAGGCTAAAGACAGCCCGAAAGCAAAGGATTGGTAGAGTGAGTGTTCAATTTTGCAAATGGTTTTCGCAACTAAGTATCGGGTTTCTGTGTTTTGCCGCCGTGATGCCGGCACTGGCTGATGATATAAAGGTATTTGCCACAATAGACCGCAACCAGATGCGAGTGGGCGACACATTCACATACAAAGTCACCGTCTCTTCAAGTGGCACCTTGGCAGCTGGAGCTCCGAGTCTGCCAAGTTTGGCTGATTTTGATATGCTCAACAGCTGGACAAGCCAACAGAGCCAAAGTGTATTGGCGAACGGTAAGTTTGAGGTGACTCAGTCTCGCATATTCAATTACATGTTAGCGCCAAAGAAAGAGGGGCGCCTAACCATTCAGGGTGCGACAGTTATCGCCGGCAATAAGACTTACGTGACTAAGCCGATTCAAGTTACGGTTAGCAAGTCTGCAGGGCCGGGTAGGAGAGCTCAGCCGAGAACACCCCCTGGTCAACCTCAGGATCCTTTTCAGGCAATGGAAGATGCGTTTGCCGATTTGCTAAACAGAGGCATGGATGACGGGTTTCAATCTCAGCCCACCAACCACAATGAGGCTTTTTTTATTCAAGTTGATGTCGACAAGACAGAGGCCTATGTTGGAGAGCAAATCACCGTTTCTTGGTATCTGTACACTCGAGGTCAAATTCGCGATATTGACACATTAAAGTACCCAAGCCTTAATGGTTTTTGGAAAGAAGAGATTCAGTTGGCAACCCGTTTGAACTTCGAGCGAGAAATTGTGAACGGCATACCTTATCAGAAAGCTTTGCTGGCATCATTTGCACTGTTCCCTATTAAAGAGGGCACGGCCAAGATAGACCCCTACAAGGCCAAGTGCACAGTGCTGAAGCCGTCCCGCTTTGGTTTTGGTAGGCCATTTCAGGCAACAAAGATCAGTAAAACCGTCAAGGTTAAGGTCAAGGCTCTTCCTGCAGATACCCAACCCAAAGACTTTAGTGGTGCGGTGGGTAACTACAAAGTTTCTTCGGCTCTAGATACCCAAACTACGACAGTGAATCAGCCAGTCACTTTAAAGATACGGTTTGAGGGGCAGGGCAATGCGAAGTTAATTGATCTGCCTTATCTCGAATTGCCAGAGAGTTTTGAAGAGTATGACTCAAAAAATGACTCAAAATATTTTCGCAATGGCCAGAGCTACAAAGAGTTTGAAGTGCTGATGATCCCCAGAGAACCTGGGCAGTTTGTTATTCCTCAGGCCAGCGTTTCGATGTTCAACCCCAAGACAGGCGAGTATTATCAGGCCCAAACAGATGAGCATAAGATTGAGATCTTGCCAGGTAAGGGTCAAGACGTGATTCCATCATCTCCACTAGCGAAGGCAGAGCAGGCTGAGCAAGACCCGTCCCCGAAACTTTTACTCGATTATGGAGCCTCTGCTTCAACTGGCGCTAGCCAACGGATGGGTATCTGGCTAGGGCTCTATCTGTTTTCATTCTCGCTTCTATTTTGGAGAGCTTACCGTGAGTTTGGTTGGGGGCGTTCTGAAAAAGACCTTGAAGAGTTGTTAGGTAAACGGGTTCAGGTATTGAAGACAGCACTTAAACAGAATGATTTTAGAGCCGTAGGTGTAGGTGGAATGAACTGTTTGTACTCGGTACTCGGGGAAGTGTCTGGCCAAGGCGGAGCCAATCAAGAGCTAGAAAAGCTTTTGCAGAAGTCACCACCAAGTGTAAGACGCGACTTCAGCGAAGATCTAGAAAAACTCTTGAAGTATTTTGAGACCCTAAGTTTTGCTCCAGAAGAGGTCATTGGGCCTTTAAAAGAACCAAAAATCATGAAGGAGCAAATTGCAGAGCTTGAGAATGTTCTCTCTAAGGCGATACATATAGCAATCAAGAGTTTGGGAGAGGTGGGTTAGCAGTGCATTGCCACAAAGTCCAAAATTCAAAATGGCTGGCTCAGGGTGCGGCTTTGGCCGGCCTGGTACTAGTGAATTCGATTTCTCAAGCTCGTGTTTATGAGTTGCAAGAATCACTTCCTGCAAAGTTAGCAAAGCCTAGATGGATGTACACTGAGTCTGAAAAAGCTCCAGCCAAGGGAGTTGAGGCGACCCTTTGGCGTATTCAAGACGCCAACCAGAAAGGCAAGTGGAAGTCTTGTCTTAAGAACATTGCACAGGCCCGGCCAAAGGCAAAGGGGCTTGGGCGATGGTTGACCTACATGGAGATGCGGTGCTTGCATAAGCAAGGTTTAGGCGTGTCTGAGCGCCGAAGTCGTATGCGTGCTATCTTTGCCAGTATAGAAAAAGAGCCTGAGCTGCTACAGTTTTTCAGGACCTCATCTCTGGCGAAGCCTCAATTTTGGGATTCTAACTTTGCCCTCCTAGAGGCAGAAGCAAAAGCGAATCGCTCTAGGGCTTGGGAGAGGGTGGGCAAGATTTTAAATCTTCGCGACGAACTGACTGACAGACAGCTTGCAAAGCTCTACAGGACGTCCGGAGATCTGGCCTTTATTGAGCAAAACTTAAAAGCAGCATGGGATTTCTATAGAAGAAGTTTGAAGTACAAGGCCGAGCCAGAATTAGAAAAGAAAGTGGCCCTGATTGAGAAGTCGATAAACCTAAGCCCCAGTGAGACCGCGGTAAATGTGGCCTCTAAGCCGGGTGGGGATGAGAATCTTCTTTATACAAAGAAAGAGCTGAGGCTAGTCGATCAAATGAAAGCTGCGCTCAATTCAAAAGACTTTGTGTCAGCAGTTGAGGACGGAGTTAGCTTGCTCGAAGACTACCCTGGTAGTGAGTGGTCAGATTGGGCTAGTGACCAAGTACTTAAGATTTACCTTGGCGTGGTCAACAAGTCTGATCGTCGTTACGCTACGATCAGAAGAAAAATTCTTCGCAGTATGAAGTCTGCAGATAGTGATCGCTTGTTCAGGTGGGCCAGAAATGCATGGGCCAGAGGAGCCTATGAAGATGCCGTAGGTCTTTGTGATCAAGCAATCGACAAAATAAAACCTCATCCAGATGAGAGAAAGATGTTGTTGCTTGCAGGAAACTCAAGTGTGAGTGCCGGGGACTACAGCTCAGCCAAGTCTTACTACGAAAAGCTCACTCGCCGGTTTGCTGGTACAGTGCAAGCTATTGAAGGGCGGTTCCGGCTGGGGCTTTTGTACTTTCGCCTAAAAGATTACTCCAGAGCAGCCTCTCAGTTTGAAAAGTTGATTGCGATTCCGGACCTTGAAAAGTACCACCTGGAGTCTCTGTATTGGGCTTGGAGGTCTTATCAAAAAGGGGGCAGAAAAGGTGCTGAAAGCTATGCAACTCGTTTGATAAAAGAGTACCCGCTTACTTATTATGGAATTCGAGCCAGAGCTGAGAGCAATGAAGGGGTTCTAACCTGGGAGGGTTTGACTGCTTCGACAAAACAAAGTCAAAGAGTTTCAGTGAGTCTGACGGATTCTCAGAACCGTGCTCACGAGAGATTTCAACAGCTACTAAAAGCGGGTTGGTTGAAAGAGGCTAGAGAAGAGTTGAAAGCATTGCCAGTTGCAGTTAATGCAGTTCAAAAAGTGCTGTATGCCAACTATTGGGCCTCTACTCTTGATCACTACCAAAGTATCAAGATATTGAACCAGGCATGGGATCAAGATGACAGTCTACGAAACCGTACCTTTATCAAGCAGGCATTTCCAAAAGAGTTCTCAGAGTATGTTGAGAAGCGTGCTGCTGAGTTTTCATTGGCGCCTGAGATTGTCTATGCCCTGATCAGACAAGAGAGCTCATTTCGACCCGATGTGAAAAGCCCCGCAAACGCCGCTGGCCTGATGCAAATTGTTCCGATCACTGCAAAAGACATAGCTCGCTACCTTCGTTACAAAAAGCCACTTCGTATTCCTCAAGATTTGTTCGAGCCCTCACTAAATGTACGTTTTGGTGCCTCGTATTTGAAGCGAATGGTGAGAGCTTTTGATGGTCACCTTCCACTAGCACTGGCAGCATATAACGCTGGCATTGGTCGCATGCGACGATGGTTGAACAGTCGCTCCGATATCGGCGTAGATGAAAGAAATCTCACCTCCACAGTAGAGAGTGAGATCTGGATCGATGAGATGCCCTGGAGTGAAACCCGCTACTACGTGAAATCAATTCTTCGCAATTATTTGATCTACCAATGGCTGGCTCAAGACAAGCTCGAGTTGCCTGCCCCAGTCTGGAAGCTATAACCAGTAATGGTTTTACGTTAGCCTAGGCAGTAGTGTGGAGCTCTCCATATGAGTACGATTTAAGCAGTTGCAGGCCGTTTTACCCCATCGGACCTAAGGTGGGGCTATAAAAAGTCTAGGCTGACTATAAACTAGGCACAGCCTAGGTCGAGCTTCATGAGTCATTGAGTCTACTAGACTGGCAAAAGTTGCCGCATAGCCAAATATTGGATATCCTGAATACAGTCCATCGATGGAGAGTTTTGCATGGTAAAATCCAGAATCATAGCGGCATCCCTCATCTTCAGTGTCGCTTTTCTTGCAGGCTGCGGCTCAATGAAGAGAGCCAACGACAAAGATTCGAAAATCAGTTCGAAAGAGGCCTCTTCTCAAGATGTTGAGAAAGAGCTCAAGAAGCCCTACAAAAGTCCGCTAGGCGATGTCGAATTGTCTGACAATAAGATGACCCGGATGTGGATGAAGTACTTTCAAGGCCGCGGCCGTAAGCACATGGTTCGCTATCTTGAAAGATCATCTCGTTACCTGCCTATGATGAAAAAGGTACTGCGTGAAGAGGGCTTGCCCGAAGAGCTGGTCTATGTGGCTTTGATTGAATCTGGGTTTAGCCCACAAGCCCACTCGCGTGCGAATGCCGTTGGCTATTGGCAGTTCATCAGAGGTACTGGCAAAAATTATGGTCTCAAAATCGATGGACTGATTGATGAGAGAAGAGATCCGGTTCTCTCAACCCGTGCGGCGGCAGCTTACTTTAAAGCCTTGTTCAATCTGTTTGGTAACTGGCACCTTTCGCTTGCAGCTTACAACACTGGTGAAAACCGGGTGAAGAACCGTATTATGCGATACTACACGCGCGATTTTTGGGAGCTAGCCCGCAGACGAACTCTGCCGCGAGAGACCAGAAACTATGTGCCGAAATTTATCGCGGCAGCGACGATTGCGAGCGATCCGGAGAAATACGGTTTTACAAACATTGCCTACCAAGATCCCTTAGCCTACGACACTGTTGAAGTGCCTGAGCCGATCAGTCTTCACCAGCTTGCCACAAAACTAAATGTTCCGCGCGCTGAACTCAAAAGGCTGAACCCGAAATTTCGCGGTGAGTACGTGCCGAACTACAAAGATCGCAACATGCGCATTCGAGTTCCGACCGGTTTAGGTTTGCAAGCTCAGGGGCTACTGGCAGTTGTTAAAATGGCTCAGCCAAAGTACGTCTACCGCGATCATTTTTATTATAGAGTCAGAAGGGGCGATACCCTCGGGCACATCGCTCGGAAGTACCGCACTTCAGTTGGCACATTAAAGCGGATCAATCGCATGGGCAGACGAACAATGATTCGTGTCGGCCAGCGAATAAAAGTGCCAGAAAGAGGCGGTCCTAAAAAAGTCTACTCGCAGGCGTCCTCGTCTTCGATGCGCACTCGCTCGGTAGACAAGTCAAGTGCTCACCACATTGTCAGAAGAGGTGAGAACCTTTCTCTTATTGCTAAAAAATATGGTGTAAGCGTTTCTCAACTTCAGCAAAGAAATGATTTGAGCAGGCGCTCTATTCTGAAGCCGGGTCAAAAGTTAGTAATCCGAACAGTTCAACAGGCTAAAGCGAGTGGTGAAACAAATGGTGAAGCTGTTTACCATGTGGTCAAGCGTGGTGAGAATTTGTCACTGATTGCGAGAAAGTATGGAGTTAGCGTTGCCGAGCTTATGAGAAGAAATAGATTGAGCCGACGTGCGGTGATTCGCGTTGGCCAAAGGTTGAAGATAAAAGAAGAGGGGAAGAAGGCATCTCCCAGTTCCAAAGTCTTCTACCACCGAGTGAAGCGTGGTGAAAACCTAAGCCTCATAGCAGATAAGTACGGATCATCTGTTCGCGAGATTGCGAGCTTAAATGGTTTGGAGTCTCGCTCTTATCTAAAAGTTGGTCAAAAGCTGAAAGTGCAAGCAGGCAAAGTTCATGTGGTAAGGCGTGGAGAGAATTTGTCTTTGATTGCAAATATGTACCGAGTGAATGTGAGAGACATTGTGAGTGCTAATAACTTAAGAAGCCGTAGCCTGATCGCTGCAGGTCAATCGCTTGTGATTCCTGATTAGTATTTTTGAAAAACAAGAAGTTACTGAAAGCCACTGCGAATCGACAGTGGCTTTTTTGTTGTCTCATGAGCTTTTGAATTGGTGCCAGTAGTGGTCTGCAGACCTTTGCAATACCTTTTGGTCCTCGTGATTGAGGTTGTTTAGTTCAAGTAAATGAAAAATTGCGTGTGCGATAGCTTGTTTTTGAGTATCGGACAACACTGTAAATCTTTGGCTAGCACTGGCTTGCCTCGAGTCGAGGCTCGAGATCAATCCTATGCACCACATCTCGCCAGCTTCGTAGTTTTCAAGAATCATGAGAAGTAGAGCAGGCAAATAGTAGTGAAATGACTGCGCATCCATGTGTGCGTAGCACTCGCAATTTTTTAAGTCTGCTTTATCAACTTCTTGCCAGTTTGAGGTTACGTCTTTTTCAGCAAGCTTAGCAAACTCTTGGGGAGAAAGTTCATGTCGAGAGTCAATAGCCTCGAGTTGGCACAAGCTCAAGCCCCGCTCGAGTTGAACTCCTGCAAATGCCTGTTGGATAAGTTGTTTGAGATCGAGCTCTGTCATCTGTTCTGATTTTAATTGAACTGCAAGGCCTTGGCAAAGCCACTAGTGCTTTGTCACAGAACTACTTCAGAGGTTTAAAGATATGAGATCGTAGAAATAAAAAACCCGCCCGGTTCCCATGGGCGGGTTAGAGTTGTAGCCTCTTCCGATGTAAAACCAAAAAGGAATAGCTGACTTTTTGGCAACGCAGCCGGCCTAGCCCGAAAACCTTAGCCCTGTCATTTTGCGCCCCAGCCCTTTCAGACGGTTTGCCTTTTTCAAAAAGAGGAACAGCTCGATGAGAGCGAAATCCATTTCATGTTTGCGTTCTCAACACCTCCTAAGGATTGAAAAGAAAAAGAACAAAAACTGATAATCCGCCTAGCGTCTTTACTCCGGCGGAGGATCAAGTCTCAAATCTTTCGGCATGATCCTGCCCCTTTCCCAAACGCACACCGTGCGTATACTTCAAGTATATTGCTTTGCGTCACGAGTGCAATTCACCGTCGCAAATTGAGTCTCAAAAGATGAGTATTTTCATATGTTTGTACTGTTATGAAACAATAATGTTGCATCTTTGCTTAAGGCGAGACAGGAGAGTAACTCAACAGGGGAACCACTTTCTGCCGATTAATGACCTCCGCTAGAAGCGTTTGATTCAAACGTTAGACCCTTAAACCACTGATGCTTTGATGCATTTTTGGATCTGTCGCTTTTGAGTATCATCAGTTGTTGAAGCGAGCTTAAGGTGGCGTTACCCTTTAAATTTGAAAAGACTGATCTCGACTGTGCTTGTTTTATTCGTGTTCTCGGCTTGTACCTCAGACAAAGGCAAAACCGACAAAGTTGAACCGCTTGCAGCGGCAAGAACTGACGAATCAAATGCAGCAAACGATACCGCTACAAACGAGAACGGTGACAACAAGGGTGAGCCCATTGCCAAGCAGGCAAACCCCAACGGCTTTGAGCAAGACGACTGCGCAGCTGATATCAGTCAGTACACAGACTCTGGCTTAAAAAAGCGAGTTCCGGTTTTCAAACCAGATGCCGCAACTGTTAAGAAAGCGCTGCCCTCTCAGTTTGTTGAGTTTGGCTTTCAATATAGCGTTTTGTTAAAGTCAGGCCTGACTGCCATATACACAGAAGGTGGCTGCGCTCACTACGCTTACAGGTTTGTTTTTCGTGGCGAGATCCCTCGCATGATGGGGCAAGAGTTAAAATCGAAAGCCTTAGAGCTGATGAGTTCGCTTGAGCTAACTAACAATGATAATCGAGGCACCTTGATCGACGCACTCAAGCAGACCACTGTGCCCGATCAGGAAGAAGATCAGATTAGCGTTTCTATGCCTTGCGGTGACCCCAATTGCACTTTGAGCCACACAAAGGGCGAGATCGAGTTGGTTTACGACTTTGCGCTCTGAGTAGTGTTTGTGTCATTTCAGATCAAGTTACAACTCGGCCTGCCTCAGCATGAGAGAGTCAAATTGAGAAAGCAATGAGAGTGTTGCAGCCAGAAACGATCAACTAAACTTTGGTTAAAAAGCACAGTCTTGAGCTCGTAAGCCTCAACGTGGGCACGGCAATACCCGATTAAACTAACATGTTGAGAGCACCAAATTTGATCAACTTTTTGAGAAAGTCGTCTTCAAGTTTTTCTAAGTCGGCTCTGTACACTCTCTATGGCGCCGTTTTTGGCTTGATGTTTCCTGTATTTGCTACGATCGCATTGCTTTTAAACGGTTCTCAAGGCGTCTTCGAGGCTCAGCTTGACGGTGGTGTTTTGATTTGGATGATCGACACAGCTCCACTGTTTCTTGGGCTGTTTGCCAGGCAAGCCGGCATCAGGCAAGACAGTGTTGAGAGGCTCACTGAACAGCTCGAAGGCAGGCTAAAAGAAAGTCAGAGCGATCGTGCACATATCGTGCATTCCTCGACCCATCTTATTTTCTTCATAGATCGTAACGATTTGCATGTGCTTGAGGCCAATCCGGCAGCCCAAGAGGCGATTGGGCACTCAATTGAAGAGTTGAGTCAGCAAGAGGCCTTGAGTTTCGTCAACAACATCGACAAAGAGCAGTTCAGGCAAACCGTTCAGCCCCTCGAAGAAGGTAAAGGAAAGGTCGTCGTTCGAACCCATTTTTTGCGTAAAGATGAAGAGCCCTTTCCTGTTGAAGTGGTCTTAGAGTCGACAGTCTTTATGGGGCGACATGGTTATTTGGCTATTGCTACCGATCGAAGTGAGCAAGAAGAGCTTCAAACTCAAATGATGAGGGCTAGTAAGCTAGCTTCCATTGGTGAGCTTTCAGCAGGAGTCGGCCACGAGATCAACAATCCTTTGTTGGTGGTAGCAAATGCTGCTAACAAAATGGCCTCTGAGGTTGTGAATCCCACAGAAGCTTTTAACAAGAGTTTTCATCGTTTACAGATCGCCACTTCAAGAATTTAAAAGATTGTGAACGGCCTGCGCAGGTTTTCGAGGCAGGAGGAAGAGGCAGGGCATCAAGACGAGAGCTTTGATGTTGCAGCCTTAGTCGCAGAATCAGTTGATCTCGTGCAAGAAGTATTTCGGGCTGACTCCGTAGAGATAAGTTTAAATACTATAACTGAAGCATGCTTTTCGAAGGGCAGTCGAGATCGACTGCAGCAAGCTGTGATGAACCTTCTTCAGAATGCTCGAGATGCCTTGCTTGAACAAGATTCGAGGCAAATTGAAGTTAAAATTGTCTCACATGAGAGTGATTGCAAGATTATCATTACTGATAACGGGCCCGGTATCCCTGAAGGCGTGCAGGCAAAAATCTGTGACGCCTTTTTTACGACAAAACCTCTCGGCAAGGGCACTGGGCTTGGCCTCTCTCTTACCTCTACGATTATGCAAGAGCTGGGCGGTCGAGTCGAATATGTCACAGGTTTAGATGGAACGAGCTTTTGTTTAACCCTGCCGAGAACTGATGTATCTATTGCTTCAAAGGCTTTGCCTGAAGAGATTGAGCTAACTGAAATCGAACAAGAATCTAAACATGAAAATCAAGTGCAGGGGCACGGGCTCACAGTACTCCTAGTCGATGACGATGAATTGGTAAGAGAAGCCATTCTCGATGTGCTAGTAGATTATGGGTGTAAAGTATTAGAGGCCTCACAAGGCCAAGAGGCTCTTAAGGTTTTATGCGATAACCCTGGTGTGCAGGTCGTGATCTCTGATACGAGAATGCCCGTCATGGATGGTGTAGAGCTAATGGCAAATGTTCAAGCAATTGCTACGCAAAACTCTTTGCAGTTTTACCTGATGAGTGGTGGAGATCTTGATGACCTAGCTCCGCATATAGCGAATCCAGATCATATTTTGTCTGGTTTGCTGGCAAAGCCCTTTGGCGAGGATGAAATCCTGCAATTGTTCTCTCAGACAGAAGAAAAATTGGCGGCCTAAGCACTAGTTCTCATCACTTGAACCGTCTGAAGCTTCACCGCCTAAGTCTTCAATGTTGTCATCGCCTGGCTCTTCAGCGGCTGGTATGTCGATTTGAATGATGTTTAAATGAATGCCGGCAACTATTGCGGCAGTGAATTCTTCGATTTTCGCTTCGACTCTGGCATCGCTTTCTGAATCAAGGTTCATTTCTGAGGTTAACTCTTTGTAGGTATCAAGCCCTTTCGAAGGGCCGTAGTTGGGATAGTCTTTCCAGTTGTGTATTTGGTGATTCACATACTCACCAATTCGGTCGTAAGGCTCTTTTAAAGAAGCTTCTTTGTCGATAAAATGCCATAGGCCTTTGTGTGCCAATTCAACTAGTTCGTCAAAATCGAGAGTCTCAATCAGCCCAGGGTCTGCGTCGAACCTTGATGTGAAAACTGATCTTAGTGAACGAGAGAGTTCGATCACAGTTGTCAATCGGTAGTACTCTTCATTGATGCGGTCAATGGCTTGCCTAAACCTCTCGGTATTCATGGGCTGCCCATTGTAGTGTTACCTCATAAACTTCACGTAAGCTAAGCTCCCCCCAATAAATTGCTTCCCTACGGTCTTGCCAACCAGCTCGCAACAAATTTGCAAACTGCCTTCGCTGTTCAAAACTATCAGTACCTATCGTGCCGGGCAGAGCAATCACAAAATTGTCGAGGGCTGTAGTAGCGGCTTCGATCAGATGTTGTGGGCCAACGACGTTGTCTAAACCCATTTGGTCGGCCATGGAGGGCGAGATCTGTCTTTGAATTTCATCTTGTGATTCAAAAGCCATGATGATCGCCTCTACAAATAACTCGGCTTGCTCGCGCCATTTCTCCTCGACGCCATGAGCCCCTAGCCATGAGGGGCTGAACATCTCCATTCTGCAGCTGTTGTTTGGTAGAGCAAACCCTTTCGTTGGTTGAAGCGTGATTGCAACAAAGCAAACAGTCATAATTATAGAGAGATTCCGAGAGGTTAAGATCACTGCATACCTCTTTCGATGGCATCGTGAAGCTTCTGTATGCGAAGGCTCTGACTCCAAACCGTTTCAGAGTTGAGCTCCAATTCGAGCACACCCAGCAGCAAAGAGGCAACGCGGTCTAAGCTGGCTTGTTTTTTTGTTGGCTTGCGAGATCAACTAGCTGCCAGATTGCTGGTCTGGCTAAGGAGAGTTCGCAGTGCTCAGTTTCAGCTATAAAACTTTTGGGCATTTGTTTTGTAAAGCTTCGGCAGTCGAGTTCGGCCTCTGGATAGACTCTTCTCAGTGCCGTTAAGATGATCTCAGAGTTCTCATAAAAAACAGCTGCAAAAAGATCGGCATAGAGCTCTTCATAACGGAGAGCTGCAGATTCAATGCGCTCAAGCTCTACCTGGTTGGCTTCAAAGAAATTGCGTTTAGATTCGTTGTAGCTGATGTAGGTCGCATACAAGAGGTCTGTTTGCACGAACTCGAGCATTTGAGAGTGGCAGTCTGAACCGGTTGTTTCGCAGCTAGGGTCTGACCAGAAGGGGCTCATTACCTGAATGACGTCTTCGAACAAGGGGCCAAGCTCAAGCACCACACTGTGCTTTTGAGCAATCAAGGGGTACTGCTCAGCAAGCCGCTTTTCAAAATCAAAGTGACCCATTTCGTGTGCAAAAAAGACATCTGTCGAATCTTGGTTTCTACTGATTTCGGGATTGGTTTTGTCGAGCTGCAAATCAACGAAGAAATGCTCAGGGTTAAAATTTGCTGTGCCCACAGCTTCAAATGCACCTGTGATCATTTAGTTTAGAGATAGATCGAAAGGCGATACGCTCTCAAAGTCTTCAATCAATCGGTCGTAGCGATTGAGGTCTTCACAGCCAATCTGCTCTTCAGTGGCATCCTCAATGGCGACAAAATGAAAATTCTCAAAGCCAAAGCAATATCGCATTTCTGCAAAAGAGTTTTGAGATAGAGAGGTAAGGGCGCAAAAGGTCACCAAGACCTGCACTATAGCGCGAATTTTGCTTGCAAAAAAGTTGTGTTGAGCTTCAGTCACATTTGATCTCCAACGGGTGCGATTTCATCTCAATTTTGCAAGGCATGTACCACGATTTGTAGAGTGCCAGAACTGTGCAAGGTGGATCGGGCCTACTTACAAGCCATAGGGTAAGTCTTGCCGACGACGGTGTAAGAGCTAAAGCTCTTTGAAGCAGGTGCTGCAACAAACAACTTGATGTAGTCAAACTGAGAGAACAGCTCGAAGTAGGAGCCTTTTGCCGATTGGTGAATTTCACCCGTCAAGGGTAGGCCTCTCTCAAGTTCGAGGTCTGGGTACTTGAATTGAATCAATTCGCCAGATGTGTAGGTTGGTTTTGAGTCTTTTTGCCGGTGAGCCTCATTCAGCAAGAAATAGTTAAAATTGATTTGCATGGGCTTAGAAGCTTGGCTGAAACCTTGTTGCGATAGTTCATCACTTGCAGTGGTGACCCCTTCGCAATCAATGGTTCTGTAAGTACCATAGTCTGGGTTGCGCCTCTGTTTCAAAGTGCAGGCTGTCAGACTCAGAACTAAAACCGGTGCGAGGGCTTTAAGTGTCACTGAGTGCGCTCAACAACTTTCTTAGCCAGTTCAGCAAATGCCACTCCCTCTTCTGAGTCAGGTGTTGACTCCACAACGGGAATGCCGGCTTCACCGCTTAATCCCACTGTCGGATGGAAAGGTATCTCGACCAGCTTCTCAATTTTATTGGTCTCAAGGTAAGCCGACATTTCGCCACGCGGAAACAAGGCCACGGGTTCGGCCTCAGGTGTTTGCTTGAAGTAGGCCATATTCTCAACAACGCCAAAATGTGGGACGTTGATTTGATCAAACATATCGATCGCTTTTTTAGCGTCAACAAAAGCCAAGTTCTGGGGGGTGCACACGGTGATTGCTCCGTTGATTGGCACCTTCTGTGCGGCAGTTAGTGCAATGTCACCAGTGCCTGGCGGCAAATCGATGACCAGGTAATCGAGCTCGCCCCAGTCGACATCTCGGAAGAACTGATCCATGGCTTTGAATAACATTGGGCCACGCCATACCACGGCCTTACCCTCTTCGACCAAAAAGCCAATACTCATCAACTTCATGCCTTGTCTGACGATCGGAATAATCTTGCCCTTATCATCGATCTGCGGTTTTTGCCCTACAGCACCGAGTAGCCTCGGCAGGCTAGGGCCATAAATATCGGCATCGAGCAGACCGACTTTCATGCCCATCTTCTTGAGCGATGCGGCCAGGTTCACACTAACTGTACTTTTGCCCACGCCACCTTTGCCTGAGCCAACGACCAGAATGTTCTTGATGCCCTCAATCGGCTTCTGTTGATCAAATGGGTTCATTTGTTGCCTCCTTCGACAAATCATATTGAGCTGACCTCTCCACTCGAAACTGTGGCCTCTCCGCAGCTATTTGTGGTGAAAAACTCAAGAGGTGAGAGAAGGCTGCGCTAGTCGGGTCAATTTTTCAAAACCCTCGGACCTTAGGCCAAGATTGATCGGAAGTCACCTAAGTTAGATACTGTAAATGTGGAAAACTCTACCTGGATAGCTATTATTTTCGGGCTTTTAAGCCTGAACGTGGCTCTTGTGATATGCCTGAGTTGGCTCGGCTGGTTGGTCGATGTCGAAGGTGCAGCCGCGCAATCCGGGCCTGAAGATTGCGGCAAACCGAGCTCTAAATTATCTCAAGCAAGTGGGCAGCCGCCGCCATCGGCTGATTTAGTCGGGGAGGCTAAATCGCCTATTTCAACAGAGATTGAAAACAACGTGATCCCTATGCCACCAAAGGTTTCAGGGCATGCCGTGATGTTCAATTGGAACGGTCATCTGTGGGAGGCCCATGAGGTACTTGGGGTCAGAATGGGCAGCACCATGGCAGAAATTGAACACGCCTACACCGCACAGTGTGAAAAGGTGGATCCGCACTCGAGAGCCATACTCAAGATGGCCCTTCGCTCGATTCACGAGAGGGTTGAAAGCCCCGATGCCACCGGTAGACGCAACAAATAATAGAAAATAAAAAGTGTTGTCACTGCTAAAACGCTGCATCTACACTCAAGGGCTCTTATGAAACACCAATTGAGGAGAGCATCATAATGAAAAAAGCAGCTTTGCTAGCGGCTTTGGGATTGTTTCTCGTGGGTTGCGCGACTTATCCCTATGCCAACAATGTGAAGATGATTGGTTTCTCAGATGAAGCCAAAAAAGGAAAGACAATCGGCAGTGTCGAAGGTCAAGATTGCCAGTGGGTTATTCTTGGCTATCCGCTATCTGAGCCACCGAGACTTGATAGAGCTATGAGATCTGTTCGAGACGACAACAATGTTAAATATGTTAACAAAGTGTCTTCTAAGAACGATGGTTTCGACGCTATCGTTGCTCAGAAAAACTGCGTCACAATTACAGGAGTGGGCTACAGATGAAAAACTTTAAACTAGCACTCGTCATTCTTGGTCTTGCCGTAGCAGCAGGTTGCGCTACCAAAAGAAAACTCATGGATGTCCCTATGGTCAGCATGACAAAGTACAACTCAGGTGATTACGAGCTCAAAGAAATGGGCCCAATCTCAGGTAAATTCTGCGCAGATGTGACTGAAGATGAAGGCAACATGGGCCTTATCGACATGTCAGTTATGAATGCGCAGAAGCAATCTGGTGCTGACTTTATCTCAAACGTTTCTGTTTGGGCTGAAGCTGGTGGATGCACAAGCATCGAAGGCACTGGTATGAAGATTGTGAAGTCTAAATAAGTCTTTCTATTCACATATAAGAAAAGAGCGGCGTCGGAAAGTGCCGCTTTTTTTGTTTACTCACATGCGCTAGGGGAGGGAGGCTGCATGAGGACACTTCAAGTGATATTAGGTTGTTTGACCTTAGCTACTATCCTTCCGAGCTTGGCCTGCTCTAGCTCGCAGAAGCTGAAATCAGCAACTCACCAGGAACTAGACGCGAATCAAAAAGCCCTTTCACAAAAAGCTATGAGCCGGTTTCAATATCAAGCTAAGCCGATCAACCCCTACTGTCTCAGAGAGCTACCTGTAGATTTAGCTAGCTGTAATGCTCCTGATCAAACCAAGGTCAGTGTGAGTCGAGGCGTTGAACGTTGGAGTGGTGACTATGTTTTTGCCAGTTACCCCGAGCAAAAAGGTGAAGACTACTATTCGGTAATTGCCGAGTTAAAAGACAGTCGGTTTCTAGTCGACCACGGAAGGCGCTGGGGCGAAACAGAATACTATGGTCTGGAGGTCATTTATTTTGATGGTCAAACAATCAAAGGTGCGAACGAGCTTAGCCAGTTTGCTCGAATGCCCGTTGAGGTTTTGGAGCTCACACAAGTGAGACAGTCGGTTGCCGACTTTTCTGTCGGTAAGAGTCTGCGAGATTGGCTGAAGCTTACAGAGGCAGGCAGATCTCTCGTCAGTGAAGAGGGCCTGAAGCTCAATCTCGATTACACTGCAGGCATTGGCCTTTACAAAGTGGCGCTTAACTCCTCGCAAGACAGCCCCCTGGAGGCGCGCTTGGCGGGTATAGTTCTTTATTCCAACCAGGAGGTTTCTCAAAGTGACCAAGACAAGTGCTGGAGCAGCATCGCAGATGGTGCCAGTGAACGCTTTCCTGCAGCCGTATCTCGTGGCAAAGAGTTTTTATGGGGACGACCCGTTTTTAATCAAAAAGAGATCGGTGAATTGATAGAGAGTTTCAGAGTCGATTGCTTGTAGGTTCTCTTTTCTCGCTTGGTCTTTTCGTTGAGTATCGTGGGTTATTGATGCTGCGATTAAGCTGGCACTTGGGCTCATAAACTTATCAATCTAACAGGGTGACCTGAGTAGGCTCGTTGGCCATGCCTTTTTTTGGGTTATGAAACCTGTTTCGTTTGCCTAGTGGTACAGCCTTTGCTCTCTAGTTTGAAAAAGTCACGAATCTCAAACTGGATAACAACACAGTGATGCTGAATGTATTTACCTCACGTAGAAAGACCCTCATAGACTTAGCCTGCCTATTTTTGTCATTGATGCTGCCAAGCCCAGCTTACAGTTTTGACGAATACCCTTGGACACCAGCCGGCGGAGAGTACCCTTTTATGAGGCGTACAGTGACAATTGAAGACTCCACAAAGTTTATGAACGCAGTGCTGGCTCCAC
>JABSOQ010000061.1:19731-21495 GCA_013216195.1 Bdellovibrionales bacterium | reverse complement strand
TCGCTAATTATAGAAACCTTAATCCTGGGCCCTTTGAGAACTGCGACTTCAGCCGCCTAGATGCAATCACCATGGATCAAGTATTTCGTGCCTGCAATAATCAGCTTATCAATGAGAGAGGTCTGCCTGGAAGCTCTAATACTAGCTTGCTAGCTGTTGGCCCCAACCTAGGCTCACTCAAAGCCGTGGCTTTAAGGTCATTTAATCAAAAGTTGAACGATGCGGCCAAGTCTTGTGGCTATGCCAATCAGATTGAATACGGCTTCGAGTCGGTTGTTGAGATTGGAGGGCAATCTACCCTGAGTCTAACAGCCACATCATCACAACCCGAAGATGACAAAACTGAACTGGCGCAAGCCACAAGCCCATCGGGTGCGGGTTCTTGTTATGACTTGCCTGCAGAGTCAGATTTCAATCGGCAGCTTTTTGGCTCAGTTGACAACGAAGATACTAAGGACGCCATTCGTGATCGTGAACTCCACCAATATATGCAACAGAACGATTGCCCTGGCGAAAGAGTCCCCCTAGGCAGAGAACTCTTTGAAGACGGCGAAGAGTTTGACGATCGAAAAGCGATCTAAAACTTAATTAGGCGAATCGTATTTCACGACTTCTTGCTCGATAGTGCCAAAGACATTCTCTCCAGCAGCATTAAGCATCTGAATTTTGACTTTGTCACCGACCTTCATAAAAGGAGTTTTGATAGCTCCTTCATCAATCTTTTCAAGCATTCTTTTTTCAGCCAAACAGCTGCTGCCCATGTCTCGGTTCTCATTTGAAACGGTACCACTACCGATTATGGTACCAGCGGCTAAGTGTCTTGTTCTAGCTGCGTGAGCAATCAATTCACCAAAATGAAAATGCATCTCTTTAGCGTTGGCTTTGCCAAAAAATTCACCGTTAAGCTCAACACTCAATGGCAAATGAATACGCCCATCTTTCCATGCATCACCTAATTCGTCAGGTGTTACGGCAAATGGGGCAAAGGCAGAACTAGGCTTACCTTGAAAAAAGCCAAACCCGGCCTTGAGCTCATCGGGAATCAACCCGCGCAAAGACACATCGTTAATGATAACGAGCAATTCAATATGCTCGAGCGCTTTTTCTGGCGAAACACCCATTGGAACATCACCAACTATTACACCAACTTCACCCTCAAAGTCTGTACCATGTGCAAAGTCGACCTGTGGAATCGAATCAAGGGGGGCCAAGAAGGAATCGCTCCCTCCTTGATACATCAAAGGCACTGTCTCTAGCCCCTCTGGCATGGGTGCGTTTCTTGCCATTCTTACGAGACGAATGTGATGAATAAAAGCAGACCCGTCTGCCCATTGAAAAGTCCGCGGCATTGGCGAATGCATCTCACATGGGTTGACATCAAATGCCTCTTTCATTTCACCGGCCTCAAGTCTTTCAAAAGTCTCTTGGAGCTTAGGTTTACTGGTAGACCATGTATCGAAAGCCTCACGCAGGTTGCCGGCAATTTCAGGTACCTTCACCGCTTTGCTATTGTCTCGGCTGACAACTACTAATTCTCCATCGCGTTTCTCGGGGTGCCGTAGAGTACCTAACTTCATCGAAATGCTCCTTTTGCGTGTTGATATGGTTCTACCTGGAGGCCCTAATATTTGTCAGCAACGCACTGCCCTAGATCTCTTGAATCACTGCAGGTAACGCAATATGAAGGTGTTTCAAACCCAAGGCGACAGGAGGCAGCGTGAGCCAAGATCTTACCCTTTACAGTTACTACAGAAGCAGTGCCTC
>JABSOQ010000061.1:14280-19721 GCA_013216195.1 Bdellovibrionales bacterium | reverse complement strand
CTTAATTTGAAAAATTTGGCTTACACAATCAACCCCGTACACTTGCTAAATGATGGTGGTGAACAGCGTAAAACTGAATACCGCAATCTGAACCCCATGGAGCAGGTACCTGCTCTCGTACATGGAGATTTGGTGATTGGTCAGTCGATGGCGATCATCAACTATGCCGATGAAAAGTTTGATGGCCCACAGCTGTTTCCAAAAGACCCTGCCGATAAAGCCAAGTGTCTTCAAATCTGTGAAATGGTAAACAGTGGAATACAGCCCTTACAAAACTTAAGCGTCTTACAGTACTTGGCTAACGACTTTGGGTTTGAGGCTGAAGCCAAAACCAAGTGGATCAAACACTGGGTCTTAAAGGGCTACAATGCCATTGAGCAGGTGCTTGGCGAAACTACTGGCAGCTACTGCCTTGGAGACCAGCTAACAGCGGCCGATGCTTTTTTGGTACCTCAGGTATTCAGTGGCAGAAGGTTTGGTGCAGAGCCTGATGAGTACCCAAATATCAAAAGAGTCTATGAAAACTGTGTTGGCCTTGAGGCATTCATAAAAGCCGCACCTGAAAACCAACCTGATACCCCTCCTGCGCAGTGATACCTCATAACCTCTAACCACTTGAAGCTCAGGAACACAGACTAAAGCATACAGGGTTAGTAGCGAGAGAGATGAAAGTTCATGCGGCCCGCTATGGCTCTTGTTAGTCTACCGCCTGCGCCGAAAGGCTTTGAGAGCAGCCTTTAACTCAAGTTCATCGGGAAATTGATTAGCCGATTTTACAACAATCGCCTGACTACAGCTCTGGTTGTGGGCTTTTAGACCGTAATAGACTCGCTCATGCCCTTGCACTTCGACGCAGTAACAGCAACTCCAATTGTCTGGAAGGTGATACAGAGAGCAGCTGCTAAGTGAAAAGCCATCCCCACCATCGATTTTACAGCTTGTGCCATTAGGTTGTGCGGTACAAGTCGCCTCACAAAACTCGGGCTTAGGCTGACCTGCATTTACGTAATAGTTTCGCTCTTCAATGAAACCCGAGTCTGCAACCTTGCAATGCACACTGTTTTCAAAAAACGGGATGCAGTCATTGGATAAGGCAAAATAAGCACCAGCCAAGCCAATCAATAGTAAAAGGCCACAACAGATGAAAAGCTTCATTACATGTTTCATGGCCTGATACTACTTCGACAGATACTATTCGAACAGATTCATTTCTAAATTAAGTCGATACCTATTTGCCTTCATGGCTATGAATAAAGGCATCTCGGTCAGGTGTCTCAACGAGAGCAACATTCTCGGCTTCATGAACTGAAAATTCAAAACTCATTTTCGGGAAACCTGCGGCATGAGCCGAGACCGAGGCTGGGCTGCGAGACTTCGTTATGATCTGAGGTTTACCAAGCGCTTTGAGCTCACCAGTCTCCGTCTCAGCAAAGAGCTTGCATTCCATCTTCACTGATTTGGTTCTTGAACCAATTGCAGTTGGAACAAACTCGATGATTACCTGTCTTTGACCTTCTGCTGCCATATTTATGCGAGAAGTTTGCCCTTCTTGAACAACGAATTCACGAGACATCTCTGGCTGCCCCTCGATTGTGAGAGACATATTAAGCTTGAGAAACTTTAATGACTCTGCCCGAGCCTGAAGGCCAAATACACCTATAAACAAAATTGCTACCCATACCCTCATAACGTCACCTCCTGTGTCGCGCATGTTAGGGTTGGCCGAACATCAAATCGCCCTCCCCCAGGCTTTATAGAATTTCAAACCTAGACCAATACGTCCAGTGAAAGTCTAACCTTTTCCTGTCATTAGACTGGACCTAAGTAGAGTTCAAGGCTCTTCATGCGCTAAATGACATATGAAGGTCTTTTCGGCATTTGCTGGTCACACTCAAATGTATAGAAACCAAAACAAATACCTATGGCCGATGAGGTAGAATTGTTCGCTGATGAAGGGCTCTCTAGGGGCTATGCAGCGAGCCCCTTCAAGGCAACTTCCGTGTACCGGGCTAGTTATTCAGGCTGAGGTAAAGCCATTTGTCGAATACTGGGACACTTAAAAAGATTAGCATACTCAAATTCGTCCACAAAAAGAACGGAAGCCAACCCTTTTCACTCTTTGACTTCGTGTACTTGAAGAACTCTAGAAGAATTTTAATAGCAAAAGGCATGACCAACAAAAGGTAGAAAACATTGGCTGTTGTAAACCAAGGTGAGCACAACGCGATACCAACATAGACGAAGGTATATAGGCCGATGTGGTAAATCGTCTTCTCAACACCTATCTCAACCGGAAGAACTGGGAAGCCACCTTTAGCGTAGTCTTTTCTGTAACGAACAGCCAAAGTCCAAAAGTGTGGCATCTGCCATAAAAACATCACTAGGAACAAGTAAAGGCATGCTGGAGTAAAAATGTTCGGATCGTTAACAGAGAACCCAATCACCACCGGCATCGCACCCGGAATGGCTCCAGGCACAGCCCCAAAAGCAATTCTTCTTTTGAAAAAAACTGTGTACAGCACGTTGTACATGATGACTGTTGCGAAACCCAAATAGGCCGTAAAGATATCTACTGAGGCTAAAATACCCGTGCCCAACAATACAAACAGCACTCCAAGTGACCAAGCCTGCCACGGCTGAACCTTTCCAGAAGGTATTGGGCGGTTTTTAGTTCGATCCATTAAGCAATCAAGCCGCCACTCTTGGGCCTGGTTAATGGCAAAGCTGCCTGAACAAAGAATGTACAAACCAACAAGTAACAAAGCCGGCTGGGTCCAATCAAAGTCTTGAAACGCTCGAAAGCTCATGGCGTAACCCGCAAGGGCTCCTGCCATAGCGAACACTACGATACCGAACTTGGTTAAATTCTTGTAGATTTTCATAAAACCCTACTGACTCTTAGGTACTAGCAACTGCCCAAGAAAAAAGTCATGTAAAATAAGGCCGCCCTATTTAATAGGCAGCCCAACAACTACAAGGTCTGAGTTTCAAAGATGCGAGTCACTACGTCGAGTTGGCTAAAGCCAAACATGACGAATAGGAACAAGATTCCTACGAAGAAGACGACCGGATACTCCATTTTGTCGTATTTCAAATGCATAAAGTAAAGCAGCACCAAAGTGGCTTTAACTGAAGCCACAAGCATTGCGATAAACGTGTTGAACGGGCCAAAATCAAATTGAGCCACGGCCACAGTCACGAAAGTTAAGAAGAACAGTGCCAACAACACGTTTACAAATGTCGAGAGACTTGGGTGATGGTGTGAATCAGCGCTCATGGGTGCTCTCCTTATACCAAATAAAGTAGTGGAAAGAGGTAAATCCAAATTAAATCAACCAAGTGCCAGAACAAGCCAACACACTCAATTGGTGTGTAATAGCTAGAGCTGAAATGCCCTTTGTGTGCACGAACGATCAACCAAGCAATGAGCCCCATGCCGATCAGAACGTGAGAACCGTGCAGACCGGTCATCATGAAGTAGAATGAAAAGTACATGGGGATGTTTTCAGCCAAGACTTCCGCACCATGGTAGTCGAAGAACTTACCAGGCAAAAGCCCGTGTCCGATCTTGCTGCTGTACTCAACTGCTTTGATGCACATAAAGGCCAGTGCACAAGCTTGGGTAACGTACAGACCCCACAAAATACCCTTCTTATTATTCTGTTGAGAAGAGTAGATCGCATAAACGATAGAAAATGAGCTGATAAGCAGAACTATTGTGTTTACAGAGCCCAACTTCCAATCCAAGAATTCAGCACCCTGAACAAAGATCTCAGGGTACATAGAGTTGTAGAGCGCATAGCCTACAAATAGGCCACCGAACATGACGATCTCTGTGCACAAGAAAAGCCAAAGGCCGAACTTTGAGGCATCAACCTCATGCTCAGCATCACGAAAGTGATGGGCTGGGTGATGCTCGTAAACTCCTGGTGTAGCTGTCTTACTTGTACTCATATGGTCCCGCCGTTACTACTGGGTCGTATGTGAAGTTCTCATGTGGAGGCGGCGAAGATGTTTCCCACTCAAGAGTCTTTGCACCCCACGGATTGTCTGGCGCTTTTTTACCCTTGAATGCCGCTTCAACAATGACATATAGAGCAATCAAAAACCCTACACCAATTGTCCACGCTCCAATTGAGGAGATCTTATTCAAAGACTCATAGGCAGGCAAGTAATCATAGTAACGCCGAGGCATTCCCATGGCTCCCAATACGAACTGAGGAAAAAATGTCACATTAAAACCAATGAAGATGAGCACGAATGTGATTCGGGCCCAGAACTCATTGTACATTGTTCCAAACATTTTGGGGTACCAGTAGTAAAGACCACCCATGATGGCCATAAGTGTTCCACCCACCATCACATAGTGAAAGTGAGCCACAACAAAGTAGGTGTCATGGAAGTGAACATCCATTGCCGTAACCGCCAAGAAGATACCTGTTACCCCACCGATGGTGAAAAGAAACAAGAACCCAAGGGCATACAAAAGAGGCGTATCGAATCGAATCGAACCTTTATAGAGGGTCGCAACCCAGTTGAATGTCTTAATCGCAGTTGGCACACCAACAAGCATGGTCAAGAACGAGAAAATAAGACCGGCAACTTCTGATTGACCAGATACAAACATGTGGTGACCCCACACGAAGAAACTTACAGCTGCAATACCAGCGCTCGAAAAAGCAATGGCTTTGTAACCGAAGATGGTCTTACGAGAATAAGCAGTCATAAGTTCACTGATGATACCCATGGCAGGTAAAATCATGATGTAAACAGCTGGGTGAGAGTAGAACCAGAAAAAGTGCTGAAACAAGACCGGATCACCACCAAGGTTGGGATCAAAAATACCAATACCCAATAGTCTTTCACCCACCAAAAGCAACAAGGTGATGCCTAATACTGGGGTCGCAAGCACTTGAATGATCGCAGTTGAGTAAAGCCCCCAAACAAATAGTGGCATTCTAAAGAATGTCATGCCTGGCGCTCTCAACTTATGAACTGTTGCAATGAAGTTTAGACCAGTCAGAATCGAAGAGAAGCCCATCACAAAAGCACCAGCTACTAGCCAAACTGTACCGTTATCAGTTTCGATGCTGTATGGCGTGTAGAAGGTCCAACCGGTGTCTGCCCCTGAAAAGATCAGAGAAACGAAAGCGATAGCTGCTCCGATTACTAGGCAATACCAGCTAAGTAGATTCACTCTAGGAAAGGCCACATCCTTAGCTCCGAGTTGAAGCGGCAAAACAAAGTTGCCCAGGAACGCTGGTACCCCTGGGATGATCACCATAAAGGTCATAATCGCGCCGTGAAAGGTCATGAATTGGTTGTAAGTTCCGGCGTCAACAATGTTTTTACCAGCGCTGAATAACTCCCAGCGAATCAACATTGCGAACACCCCTCCGATGGCGAAGAAGGTCAGAACTGCGATCATATAGAGAAAACCA
>JABSOQ010000061.1:0-14270 GCA_013216195.1 Bdellovibrionales bacterium | reverse complement strand
CCAATCCTCTTGTGATCAAGAGTGGTCAACCAAGACATGATGCCTGATTCATGGTTGATGTAGTTTTTAGAACTGTCATGTGTCGTTGAGGTTGCGGACATATTGTCTCCCTACCCGTTGTAAAAAAATTATTTAAGCGTTTTCAAAAATTCGATGATTCCAGTCACTTCTCGATCATCGAGCTGACCAGCAAAAGCAGTCATGTATGCGTTTTCATAACCGGCTACAATCTTAGCCTGAGGGTTGTAAATCGACTCGCGAATGTAGTTGGCATCTGCAACTACTGACTCGCCCTTAGCAAACTGTCGTTTTGCCATCCAGAGCCCCTGAAAGCCTGGGCCAACCTTCTTCTCACCTGAAGTGTTGTGACAGGCTATGCAACGTTGAGCGTAGATCTTTTGACCAACTTCAGCGAGGCTCATGCCCTCGTATGGATCACCCTTTTTCAACCACTCTTCGTATTCTTCAACTGATACAACTCTAACCTTGGCGAGCATGGCCGAGTGAGCGTCACCACAATATTCCGTACAGAAAACCTGAAAAGTACCTTTCTTCGTCGCGGTGAAACCCGCAGCAGTGTATCGGCCAGGTACAGCATCTTGCTTTACACGAAAAGCTGGCACGTAGAAGCTGTGTAGAACGTCTTTAGAAGTGATGATCACTTTCACCGGAGTGTTAACTGGCACTACCATTTCTTCAACGGTCTCTTTGCCGTTTTTGTACATGAAGTTCCAGTTCCACTTTTGACCAACAACATGAATCTCAAGAGAGTCTTTTGAGAAAGTTCTCATATCTTTGTAGATCCACCAGCCCCAGCCAAACACGACCATGAAGATAACGAATGGAATAAAACTCCATGCGAACTCAAGCGTGTTGTTGTGAGTTATGTAAGCTGTTTTGTCATTCTCAGACCGTCTTTTGTACGCCCACGCAAAGTAAATGAAGCCAAAGATCACCAACACACTGGCAATTAAACTCGAGATTACCAAAAAGCCATAAAGCCCATCTAGTCTCTCTGCAATTTCAGTGGCCGCTGGAGGCATATAGCTGTCTGCGAAGGCCCGGTTGATTAAGAACATTGTTAACACTCCTCTTTACTGACTCTCAGGCAAGGCTTGGCTCTCTTTTCTCCACAAGGGGATCAAAAGAAGGCCCATGGCCAGCACTATTAACACTCCCCCCGCCTGCATCAAACGCCACGAGTAGATGGTATATTTATTTTTATTAGGGTCAAAAACAAAACAAATTGAAAGAGCTCTATCGATGAAATCTCCGATAGCTCCGTTAGAAGCCTCCAGCAGAGCAAACTTAAATGATTGAGGGTCAAACTCAATACCGTGCAAATATCTAGAAATCTGGCCCTCGGGAGTCATTATTATTGCTGCCGAAGCATGAGCGTATTCTTTTTGATCTGGCAGCCATTCATAACCAAAGCCAACTTCATTTGCCACTTTGCGAATGTTGGCTTCGCTACCCGTCAGAAAATGCCAGCCATCTGAAGATTCAGGCCGCCCGTAGTCTTTCACGTAAGAGGCCTTTTTTTGCTTGGCAAGATCGACACCTTCACGATGGTTCATCGTCAGCGCAACAAGCTCGAACTCTTTACCAACAGTCCATTTGAGTTTGCTCAAGGCTGACGTAACGCCATTCAAATGCAAGTTACAAAGCATTGGGCAGTTGTAGTAGATGATCGTGAAAAGTACCGGCTTGCCACTGGCGAAGTAATCGCCAATGACCACTTTCTTACCCTGGTCATCAACGAAAGGGGTCGAAAGATCTAGCTTGTCGCCAAGCTTTTGAACTATTTCGACTTTCTGAATTTCTTTTGGCTTTTCGTGGCCTGTTACCAATCGGTTTGCTGGGTCGTAGGCAAACGCTAACTCAGTCGCAACAAACGACAGAGCTATCAATGCCAAAATGTGAACACCCAGCGCTTTCATCTGATTTACTCGGCTCCCTTAGCAAAAGCTGCCACTTTAGAATCTTCATCAGGAGTCACATCTTTCGAAACAGATTGAATCCAATGAACAAGTGCCCAGCGGTCGACTTTAGGTAGATGACCAAAAGCAGCCATCGAGGTGCCCTCAAGACCCTTTTGCAAAGTCTCGTACAGAGCAATGCGAGAACCGCCATTCTTCCAGCCACCTTCAACAAGGTTTCGAGGAGGAGGGTTTAAACCCTTACCTGCCATGCCATCACCTAAGCCTTTGTCACCATGGCAAATTGCGCAGTTTGTTTTGTAAACTGTAGCACCGTGAGCGACTAAGTCTTCTGATGTTAACCAAGGTTCTTTGACGTTCGATACGTCTACCTTTTTTGCAGGCTCAGCTTCGGCTTCTCCGCCTTCAGCTAGTGTTTGCTCAGCTTGCATTTCACTCTCTGGAATCTCTTTTAGATCAACGCCTGGGTGCACGAATGCAATGTAGACGAAAAACAAAAGGGAGAATCCCATTGAGAAAAGAAAAGCATAAAAGCCACCCTTGTTATAGGTGTCTTCAGACTGGTTGTGGTCGTCATTTGACATTTTGCAACCTACCTTCGTGAAAGTTATCAAACGTCCGTTTTGTCTTGTGATTTAGCGCGAGGAACGTAGCATCAACAGATTCTGGAGTCACGTGAAACAGGCTAAAAATCACGAGTTCACACTTTCTTAAACTTTATAATAAGTCTGTGAAAATGGCTACATGGCTTTGTTAACGTCTGGGTATGTACTGTACCAACGTACTCTCTCAATGTCTCAGGTTGAGACGCTAGATCTGATACCACAATCTCAGATAAAGACTTTTTGTGATAAACTAAGAGTATGAAGATTCTGCTCTTATTTTTACCGCTATTCGTGCTTGGCTGCGCCACAACCCTAAAAGATAGCTTAGATTACGTGAGTCCGGGCATGGACAAGGCTGACGTCCTTGAGATCAGTGGTAACCCGTGGCTAACGCGAAGGGCAAATTCGCGAGACATGTGGGTCTACCGCTACTATGAAGGGGATCAAGAGTACCATCGCCAGCTGACCTTTGAAGATGGCAAAATCATCGCGATTGGGCCCGCCCAAAAACACCCAGGTGAGAAAGAGCAATTGATAAAGGCTGACTCAATGAAAGAGTATGAAAACGCAGCTAAAAAACAACAGGCTGGATACGAAAAAGGCTTCAAAGACCTAGATAAAGCTGCGGATGACGATTGAAGAGCTCAAGACAATTCTGAACGCCTGCAGACAACCGTTGCTAATTGGGCCACTGGCAAAGAAGTTACCCACGTCTGATCATGATTTAACAATATTTGTTGATGGAGGCTGTAAGCTTAGGCCCGCAAATCATAAAGCCTCTGTAGCTGTCGGTGACGGCGATTCAAAACAAGCAGATCAGTCGTTAGATTTTACAATTCCAAAAGACAAAGACTACTCCGATTTGGCTTTTGTGCTTCGACATCTTCCCGAGAAAATTAACTCCGTTCGCTTGGTCGGGTTTGTCGGAGGCAGAATTGATCATCAGTTGGCAGTTCTTGGAGGGGTCTACTACTTTTTGAAGACCGTTGAGGCCGACCGAGTGTTGTTTGATGACCATCAGTTGATTTTTCTAGATAGTGGCCAGCATGCTATTTCTATTCATGGTCAGTTTAGCTTAATGGCCTTTGAACCTTGCGAAGTTTTGCTAACAGGCAAAGCTAAGTATCAGGTCAGCCCAAAATCGATTATGCAACCCCTCTCAAGTTTTGGCCTTAGCAACCATGGCTCTGGCGAAGTTATGATTGAGAACTCCGAGCCTCTGCTCTTGATTCAAGGCAACGCTAGCCAAGACAGACTAGCGCTCTAGCAAGATAGCCTTTTTGGGAGGTGGTGCATCGCTTGGAGGCGCCGTCGGCCTTATCATCTGCTTGGCCTGCACCTTCTTTCTTCTCTCACGCTCTTCTTCGACAAAGACCTTGTACTTTTCATCCATTAGCCTTTTTGTGGCGGTGAGTTCTTCTTTCAGGCGAGTCGGCTTTTCGAGCTGCTTCATACTTTTTTTCTGCATAGGTGCATATCTTCGGCTAAGAGCCCTACCCTGATCAGGAAACCTATATTTGATTTCATCTTTTATTTCGTTGTATCGATCAACCGCCTGATCTCTCTCGGGCTTTATCTCTTTCATTCTTTTAACCAGTGGTTTGATCGTCTTAGGGTCATCTGTTTTGTTCTTTTGAGTGATGAGCTTCTTGAACTCTTTCTCTAGGGTCGCTATCTCTGTCTCAAGCGAGTTGAGTTCAAGAATGAGATCATTGTAGAGCAGCTCATCAGGGCTCATGCCGTTTTTCATAAAGCCCTTTTTGCCCTCCTCAGCAGCATCTTCTGCGAAGGCTGGGAAGTTCGACAGCGCCGAAAAAATGAAAGCCAGGCCTATTGCTAAAGCTAAACCTCTCAAACCTGCTTTTTGCGCTGTTTTGAAAATGGCTGTTCTCCAAATCATAGCTCTCTAACCTACTCCAAAAGCTTCTCTATGGATTGGTATCAACGAGCTGGCTCCACTCTAGAGAAACAGCCACACCAATCAGTTGACTTAAAACCACATATGCTTTGACAGCGGGAAGATCCAAAATCTCTAACCTTCCGTTGTGCATGCCAGACAAAATTTCGTCTACATCAAGCATCAGTCTCTTATCGGCAAGAATCGCGCGAACCTCTTCTCGAACTTCTTTAGAATCAATATGCCCGACCTGCACGTTGTACCTAATTGCACCTTTTTGAGACGAATCTGAATTTGCGTATTCGCCAATTTCATCAACACTGGCTTCTCCACCCGAGGGAGCCACCTCACCACCTGGCTCGTACTCACCGTCGTAGTGCTCCGGAGCAGACTCCTCACCACCAGGGTCATCAAACTCTTCCTCAGGCTGTTCTTCATGGCCACCTAAATCGTCGTACTCCTCTTGAGGAGACTCTTCGGGCACGACATCTTCATACTCACCTGTCGCAGCTTCAACAGAGCTCGGACCCTCTTCTTCTGCATAGCCTTCGGGCTCTTCATAAACCTGTGAGCCTGACCCTTCAGCTTGCATGCCTTCGGGATCATCAAAATCATGATCCCCAATACCGGTGCCCTCACCAATATCAGGCAAATCGCCGGTTGAATAACTACCACTACCTGTAGGTGTGTCCATTTCATTCAGCCCATCCGGGCCCTCTGACTCTTCCACCCCTTCTGTTTGCCAGTTATCAGGGTCTTGCAGCATACGATCGGCCTCTCCAGAGGCCTCATCGCCAAGATCATCCATGAGCTGCTGAGAGAAATCTTCAGATACTGAACTGGCACCCGATAAGCTCGCCTGATCAAGAGGTGGCGGGCCAGGGTTAGGTGAGTCTGTGACGGCCCCATCAGACGATTCGACGGAGCCATCTAAATCAATCATCAAAGAGGCTCCACAACCCGGGCAATCAATTAGACCAAAGTCTTGTTCACCCAATTCGGTGTTACATAGCGGGCAAGCTGGCACAAGCCCCCCTTCGATCTAAAAAAAGTTCTGTCGAATGCGATTTCAGAAAAACCAGTTGTGTCACTGGTTTAGGGTATAATCAATTTGGCGAAAAAGCCAAGACGATCAGGAGAAGAGAGTTTCTCCTGACTTTTTCTGAGTTAGCGCTTTTTCTTTTTCTTTTGTTTACGTCTTTCAGCTCGATTCAAACCTTGCCCTTGCTGACCATTGTCTCCTCGATGCATTTGCTGCTGCCGTTGAGCCTGAGCAGCTGCCTGAGGATTGGCGAATGGTAGATTACTTGGAGCTGGTCCACCATCTAACTCTTGCTGCATTGGCACCTGAACAGCACCACTGATTTCAGAGTCGTCTGCACCATCGTATTCAAATGCCGAATCGTCGAATTCGTCGCGACGAGTTTGCATCAAAAACTGACGGTAAGAATCAGAAACCTCAAGCTTAAAATACTCCATCAAGAAATGTGTCTTAATCGAGTGAATCATGTTTTCAAAAGCACTAAAGGCTTCTTTCTTGTATTCTACGAGAGGGTCTTTTTGAGCATAAGCTCGCAAATTGATTCCCTCTTTCATTTTGTCGATATACTCGAGATGCTCTTTCCACTTGCTGTCGATAGTCGCAAGCAGTCTGTCGTTGACGAAGAAGTCGTAGATATCGCCCCAATATTGTTTCTTAGTATCATAGATCTTCTTAACCGCGGTACTCACCAGCTCAGTGATCTTCTCAAAGTTGAGTTCGTTTTTCTGCGGAAACTCAATGTGCAAACCAAACTGCTGGTTCAGCGCCACGTT
Organism: Bdellovibrionales bacterium; assembly: GCA_013216195.1. Classification (GTDB taxonomy): domain Bacteria; phylum Bdellovibrionota; class Bdellovibrionia; order Bdellovibrionales; family UBA1609; genus JABSOQ01. The sequence goes on along the minus strand of JABSOQ010000061.1, from coordinate 8,013 downwards.
CATGCCGTCAAGATCCCAGTCTTGAACCTTAACTGCTTCATTAGCAAATTGATCTAAAATAAACGACGTCACTTCTCCGAGGTCATCTAGAACTATGCGCTCGAGGTTTTCACCTGAGAGAACTTGTTTTCTCATGTCGTAAACAGCTGTTCGCTGCTGGTTCATAACATCGTCGTACTCGAGAAGATGCTTACGAATGTCGAACTGATGGCCTTCCACTTTTCTTTGAGCGCCCTCGATCGCACGGGATACCATACCGGCCATAATCGGCTCGTCTTCAGGCACATTGAGGCGATCCATGATCTTTTGAATTCGCTCGCCATTAAAAATTCGCATTAGGTCATCTTCTAGAGACAAGAAGAAACGAGACTCTCCAGGGTCACCTTGTCGGCCTGAACGACCACGAAGCTGGTTATCGATCCGACGAGATTCGTGCCTCTCTGTACCGATGATGTAGAGACCACCAGCCTCAAGCACCCCTGCCTTCTCGGCCTCGCAGATTGGCTTGTACTTTTCTGCGACCTCCATGATTTTCTCTTCGGTAGCGTCGTCTGGTAACTCTGCCCGCGCCATAAACTCAGGGTTACCACCAAGTACAATGTCGGTTCCACGGCCAGCCATGTTGGTCGCAATCGTCACTGAACCTTTTCGGCCTGCTTGTGAAACAATCTCGGCTTCACGCTCGTGGTGTTTGGCATTCAACACGTTGTGAGTGATCCCGGCATCTCTCAACAATCGACTCAACTTCTCTGATCGTTGAATGCTCACCGTACCCACTAGAACTGGCTGACCCGACTCTTTTCTCTCTTCAATGTCTTTGGCGATCGCTCTAAACTTTGCAGGCTCAGTTTTGTAGACAACATCTTCATGATCTTTTCTGGCAATTGGCTTATTGGTCGGAATAACCGAGACATCAAGATCGTAAATCTTCTTGAATTCTTCAGCCTCAGTCTCTGCCGTACCGGTCATTCCCGCAAGCTTATTGTACATTCTGAAATAGTTCTGGAAGGTAATGGTTGCCAGCGTCTGGTTTTCATTTTTTACGCTCACACCTTCTTTTGCCTCAACGGCCTGGTGCAAGCCATCACTCCAGCGGCGACCATCCATCAAACGACCTGTGAACTCATCTACGATGACAACTTCGCCATCTTTGACCATGTAGTCGACATCTTTTTTGAACAGATGGTGAGCCTTCAAACCCTGATAAATATGGTGAAGCAGATCTATGTTTTCTGGATCAAACAGATTTTGAACTCCTAATAGCTGCTCAACCTTTGCGTTACCCTCTTCTGTCAAAGTCGCTGTTTTTGACTTCTCCTCCATCGTGAAGTGAACATCCATTCTCAAATGAGGAATGATTTTGTTCACCTCATGATACTTGTCTGTCGAATCATCTTTAGGGCCAGAGATAATAAGCGGAGTTCTCGCCTCATCGACCAGAATCGAGTCACACTCATCGACAATTGCGAAGTTCAGCTCTCGCTGCACGTAATTGTCGAGAGAGAATTTCATATTGTCTCTCAAATAATCAAAGCCAAATTCGTTGTTTGTGCCGTAAGTGATGTCAGCACCATAAGAGTCTTTACGTTGCTGATCATTTTTGCCGTGAATGATCGTACCGACCGACAGACCGAGCCAATTGTAAAGCTGACCCATCCACTCCGCATCTCGAGTGGCCAAGTAATCGTTCACTGTCACAACATGGGCGCCTTTACCCGACAACCCGTTCAAGTACACTGGCAAGGTAGCCACTAGAGTTTTACCCTCACCCGTTCTCATTTCAGCAATGTTACCTTGGTGCAGAATCATTCCGCCGATCAGCTGCACATCGTAGTGCCGCATTCCCAACACTCGCCAAGCTGCCTCACGACAAGTTGCAAATGCCTCTGGCAAAATATCATCAAGAGATTCACCATTATTAATGCGCTCTTGAAACTTCGAGCTTTGTGATTTTAGGTCAACATCAGAAAGCGCCTTGATCGAATTCTCTAGTTCGTTCACCCGGTTGATTAATGGACGAAGGCTCTTCATTTCACGGTCGTGTTTTGATCCAAATATCTTGGTAAGTGCTTTTTCTAACATAGCTCCACAAGATACGCGACGGAGGCGGTGCCGACAACGAAAAATCTGAGGGATATTTAGTGCTTAGGTCGGGCAGGTTTTGGCTGCAGCAGCCAGTCTCAGGCCCTCAACTGCCTAAGACCTTCAAAAACCGATATGGCCACTGAATTTGCCAAATTGAATGAGCGAACAGGCCCCGGCATTGGAATTGTGACGCAATTCTTTGTGTATTTTTCAATAATCGCTGGCCCTAAACCCTTGGTCTCTTTTCCAAAAACCAACCAATCACCAGGCTGAAACTCAACATCATAGAGGCTGTTGTCGACTTTTGTTGTAAAAAAGAACACTCGGTTGAAGTCTTCAACCTGCCCGAGCCAAGAATCAAAATTGTCGTGCTCAAAGACCTCGAGATCAGGCCAATAATCTAGACCTGCTCGCCTCAACTGTTTGTCAGAAATTTCGAAACCAAGAGGCTTCACTAAATGCAGTTCACTCCAAGTGCCAACACAGGTGCGACCTATGTTGCCTGTATTGTTCGGAATCTCTGGCTCGACAAGGACCACTCGAAAATTGACTTTTGGATACTTATGATTCGTTTTCACTGTAAGTGTTTATACAGCTCTTTTCCTAGCTTTGTTAGTGCCAATCGACGGCCTTTATCAGCCACAATTTCAAGGCTCATCAACTGACGGTACAAATCGAGGTCAATCGGCACTATCTCACGGCCTGAAGAGGCCCCCAACCGGCTAACATATTGCTTTTGCTTGTCGTTAAGACGCTCTGTAAGCGGCGGATTTTCTTGAAGATTGCGGACCCAATCACCCTGCTCGATGACTTCTAGTTTCTTCGGCATTCGATCGGGATTCAACACGTAAGCTAGAGCCTTAAACTGAAGGTTTTCGCAAACTACGTCGAGCTCAGCCTTAATCATTAAGCTCTTCTCGGGCTTGTTAGGGTTGAAACCATGAAATTCGTCTAAGATGGAAAGCAACGTATCAGAGGCTTCGAGATCAAGTATCTGCCCCTGAATTGCATCAGACCCGTCAATACAAATCGCTGGGTAGCCCACTGGTAGGCGAACGGCCGTGCCCTTGGCTAAAGCCGGACGCACGCGACTCACAAAGCCCTTAAGCTTCTCAAAATTTACCATACCCTCGCACAAAGCTCCGCACACAAACAAAGACGATTGCTTGACCATTATACCTGCCTTTTCAAATTTACTTTGTTCTCCCCCCGATAGGTAAGAACGCCCCTTAGAAATCCCCTTGAAGAACAGAAAATGTTCAGACGGGGTCATAGCAAAAGAAGCCCTTGGCTTCAAACCACTGACTGGCCGAAGGATAATTTTTTAAGAACTGAAAAACCTCTTGCCAGATTAACGATTGGGCAACTGTCAGAATTCGGTGGGTATTCCACAATATATTTGACTTACCGGGTCGTTTTGCTAGTCTGTGGGCCCAAAAGGTCAAACCCGATCATGAAAAAAATTGAAGCCATAATTAAACCCTTCAAACTCGACGATGTCGTCGAAAGCCTTGGTGAAATTGGCGTCGAAGGGGTCTCTGTATCTGAACTCAAAGGGTTTGGCCGCCAGCGTGGAAGATCTGAAATCTACAAGGGCGCTGAATACGTCGTCGATTTTTTACCCAAGGTGAAGCTCGAAGTTGTTGTGAACGATGAGATGGCTCAACCCGCGGTCGAGGCCATAAGAAAAGCGGCCCGCACAGGTAAAATTGGTGACGGAAAGATTTTTGTTTTGCCAGTTGAATCAATCGTTAGGATTCGAACTGGTGAAATCGATGATGATGCAATTTGATTTTGTTTAGAAAACATAACCCCATAAGGAGAATGTATAATGACACCTAAAGAGGTCATAGCATTTGCAGAAGAGCGCGGAGCCAAAATGGTGGACATGAAGTTCACAGATCTTCCGGGCATGTGGCAACACTTTACCATCCCCCTCTACGAACTGACTGAAACCGTGTTCGAAGAAGGATTAGGGTTTGATGGTAGCTCAGTTCGCGGATGGAGAAGCATTCAAGAATCTGACATGACAGTGATTCCTGATCCGACCACTGCAAAGATGGATATGTTTTGTGAGGTGCCTACCTTGTCTCTTATCTGTGACATTGTCATGCCTGACACCGGCGAGCCTTACAACAGAGACCCAAGACAAATCTGCAAACAAGCCCTAGCCTATTTAAAGTCAACAGGCGTGGCTGACACAGCATTCTTTGGCCCCGAGCCAGAATTCTTTATTTTTGATGATATTCGCTATGAGCAAACAGCTTACGGCGGGTTCTACCAAGTTGACTCTGATGAGGCGATCTGGAACTCAGGCCGTGACGAAGGCGGCAGAAACCTTGGCTACAAACCTAGACACAAAGAAGGCTACTTCCCGGTAATGCCTTCTGATTCACTTCACGACATCCGTACCGAAATCTGCTTGGAGCTTGAAAAAGCCGGTATGCACGTTGAAAGACAACACCACGAAGTGGCTACAGCTGGTCAGGGTGAAATCGACATTCGCTTTGATAAGATGCTTGAGATGGCTGATAACATGATGTGGTTCAAATACATCGTGAAGAACGTAGCTCGACGCCACGGAAAAACAGCCACCTTTATGCCTAAGCCTATCTTTGGTGATAACGGCTCTGGTATGCACACCCACATCTCACTGTGGAAAGATGGCGAACCATTGTTTGCTGGCGATAAGTACGCAGGCCTTTCTGAAATGGCCCTGCACTTCATTGGTGGTATTCTGAAGAATGCACCGTCTGTTTGCGCTCTAACAAACCCAACTACCAACTCCTACAAGCGCTTGGTACCGGGCTTTGAAGCTCCAATTAAGTTGGCCTACAGCTTTAAAAACAGATCTGCTGCGATTCGTATTCCGAACTCAGGCCCAAGCCCGAAGGCTAAACGTATCGAGTTCAGAACGCCAGACCCTGGGGCCAACAAGTATTTGGCCTTCGCTGCTCTATTGATGGCGGGTCTCGATGGAATCCAGAACAAGATTGATCCGGGCGATCCTCTTGATAAGAACATCTATGGCCTGAGCCCTGAAGAAGCGGCAAAAGTTCCTTCTGTTCCTGCGAGCCTAGAGGACTCTTTGAAGAACCTTGCAGACAACTGCGGATTTTTGAAGAGAGGAGATGTTTTCTCTCAAGACCTCATCGAGGCATGGATCGACTACAAAACTGAGTCAGAAATCATTCCGCTTCAACAGAGACCAACTCCTTATGAGTTCTATCTCTACTACGATCTGTAAATCGTCTATTTCAATCGGAAGCTTCAAAACCGACCCTGAGGGGTCGGTTTTTTTGTCTCTGCAGCCGTCAAAACAGACCGATTTTGCTAAGCCTTGCTAGAATTGGTTTTGCTGCCCGCAGAAGTCGTGCTAGGGATAGAGAAAAGCCGGGGCGAAAAGAGTATCGGCAATTCGCACAGGCCACTCTCGGAGGAACCCACATGGAAGAAGTCTACAACTACGTTGGTTATCAGTGGTTGTCTGTTCGTGAAGGTATGCTAGTCATAGGCATCAACGAAGAGGGCGTCGAAGAGTTTTCTGAGGTGACTAAGGTCGACCTACCCTCACCTGGCGATGAGGTTTTTGCCGATGAGGTTCTTGGCGAAATTGAAACAGACCAAGGCCCTTTGAATCTTTATTCGCCATTTGACGGCGTCATTGGCGAGGTAAATGAAATGGTTCAAGAGAATCCGGACCTTGTGATGGAAGATCCCACTGGTGACGGCTGGTTACTTGCCATTGAACCCAACAGCCCTGAAGATTTAGACACGTTAGGACAAGCGACTACAAACGACGTGGATTAAATTCGTGACCGAATTCATTGAAATCTTACCGGGATGCCCCTACCACGGTTTCTCGACCTCGCTCGATTTGACCTGTGAAGAGGGCCTATGCTGGTGGGTTCGGCAGCCCATCAATGTTATCTCGAGTTTGGCGCACCTAATTGTAGCCTTTTACGCCTACCGAATTGGCAAAGCGATTAAGTCACAAGCTCACAAAGACATAGGGATCATCGCCTCTCTCATCGCAGTTGCTTCGATGGGTGCTCACGCAACTCATTTGAAATTTTTCGGAACCTTCGACTTCACGCTGCAATATCTATTGATGGCACACTTGATCTGGGTCAACGCCAGCAGGCTGGGCCGAAGACCACCATTCAACCATTGGCCTTTTAGTCTTTTTCTGTTCTTCTTTCTGACTTTGGTACAGAGCCTCTACCCGCAAATCTCGACTCCACTTTACGCCATTATGCTGATTGGTCTGCTTTACATGGAGTGGCTGTGCTTTAGAAGATGGTCGACTCGTGACAATTGGTCTTATGAACCACTTCTGAAATGCGCTGGTTTGTTTTTTGCCGGTTTGATTTGCTTTTTCTTAGACTCACAGAGGATAGTTTGTGATCCCAATAACCATTGGTTCCAGCTTCATGCCGTTTGGCACTTACTAACCGCATGGTCACTACTTTACTTGGCTAACTTTTATATGCAACACAACGGCCACTTTGAGTCGGCACGGGTTGAAGCTTAGAATTTTGGCCTGAAGCAATTATCAATACAGATAAAGAAACGGGTGTGGCACTTTGTGGCCAAAAGCACCTCGCTGGTACTGAGTGACGACCAACAAATGCAGTGAACCTTTTTGATAAAGGTCTACCACTCCAATTTGGGTCTCCCAGTCGACGACTGGCCATCTAGGAATCTTAAACGCTCTTGCCCTAGACTCATCCTTTGTTTTCAGGGTGACTTTGTATTCGTCACCGGACTCAGAAAGGGTGACCTGATACTTACCATCTTTCGAACCCATCACACAGTCACCAGTGCTCGGGCAGTTGATCTTCGAATCTTGAGAGGCCCACAGGTGTCGGAATGTGTTTTCCGACAGGTTCATCTTGAACTTCTTAGCCTGAAACTTTGCTGCCTGCAGCCGATCTGTGGCCTTGTTTTGGCTAGTACACCGAGCCTTTTCAAAAGCGGCTTCGTAAACTCGAAATCTTGAAGTTTTGTCGTAGTTTTTTACCACATCATAAGGTTGATTTTTCTTCACTGCTAAAGGCAACAAAGTCACTCCCCCATAGGGCGCACTCTCTGTGGAAGCGTCTTGCCGCAAGCCTTGATATTTGCAACCGACGTCATCACGGCCACCACAAGCACTCGAGGACTCGGTAGTACATTTTCAAACCCACTGCGACCTCTGAAAAGTCTAAAACCTTATATCTTGCCTGATGAGGAGATCTATCGGGCTCTGCCTGCGCCTTACAAAATGGACTTTGCTTCGTGCCTTCAGACGGGCAGGCTGACACAGTGCTGCCTTTCACAAACAGCGAATTCAATTTCATCAAACCCTTGAGTGGAGAAAGATCTTTAAAGGCCTGATCTACAGACAAGTGGTTCAGCTCATTGAGCCCCGAAAGAAACTTGAGATGCTTAAGCTTGCCAGCCTCAAGATTGAACTTTTTCAGTTTTTTGAGCTTTGACAATGAACCCAGCTGTTCTGATCTCAATGTTTTGCTACCCAATTCTAGGCTCTCAAGAAAGGTAAGCTCACCAATCGCGCTTAACCCCCTTAGTCGATTGAGCTGCTCTGTTCTGCAAATGCATGTAGCGAAACAGCGAAAAGAACGGGTAATGCACCAATAGTTGCGAAAAAAAACCTGACCATTTTCTTGGCTTCCAAGTGAAATAAACAATTGCATCATCAAGAAACGGATGGCTCAAGGTGCCACGTGGCGTGAACACTAAAAAAGGCGGCAGGACTTCCTGTCTCACCGCCTTTGAATTCTAGATAGCCCCTGAACTGCTATTTAGAAGATGTTGTAAAAACCTTGTCGCATTGCCAACCCTGGAAATGCTGACTCTACTCTCGCTTGTGGAATCTTCATGTGATCTAGAAATAGTTCTGCCACAATTTTTCTGTAGTCGACT
>JABSOQ010000060.1 GCA_013216195.1 Bdellovibrionales bacterium | reverse complement strand
ACTTTACCTTTTAACTTTATAGCCTTCTGACCTTTCACATCTGCGACCAGGTTACCCAATTGCAAGTCGAGCTCAAAAGTTCCATCTTCTGCGGCTGACAAGACAACTAAAGAATTCTCTCCCAAACGAAACTTCACGTCGTCGTCTAGCCGAATATTTATCTCTGAGCCAGGTCCGGTAAATATCGTGTCATTCTCAAAGATCACTTCATCGTAGCGAACCTTGTACCAAGTCAAAGATCGGTTCAAGCGGCGCCTAACATCGTTGCTTGCAGAAGACACCACACCAATCTGCTTGCCCGAATGGTCTTTATGCACAAAGTAGTGAAGCACCGGCTCTGGATAAATCAAAAGGTAACCAAAGAAGCACGTACACACCAGCGAGCCAACCAGCAGAAGCCAATCAAAGAATTTTAGCCTTGTGTAACTTTGGTGTTCCATAGCCCTCAAAATCTATCTTCAGTTAGAGTTCAAAAGAGAAAAACCCGTACATAGTCTTATCGTTTGAAATGACTCATCATTTTAAACACTTCTGATACTTTTTTAAGATCAGGACCAGTCTTGGCCCACACCAGTCTCAGATGTATCAAAGCGAAACAGGCTTTTCAAAATCAGCCCTGAATTCTCACGTGTTTTCTAGAACATGCACCCAAGAACCAGTCTAGAGTCGAGTCAATCAACACAACAGCAAATCCGATACTCTATGTGATGAGGCTGATGAAGCGCATATCAATCAGAATCAAGTTCATCATGATCTTGGTATCAATCACGACAGCTATGCTGAGCGTTTACAGCTTTTTTGCGCTTAACGACTTTCAGTCTGACAAAATAGCCTACGTTTTTGAGTCGACTCTGTCAGAAAGCAAGTCCACTGCAAGGCAAATCGAAGCCGAGCTGAAGTTCGTCCTTGAAAAGACTGAGAATTACCTTTCAGGCTACAATTTGGTCACTAACAGATTCAGCTCAAACGCCCGAAGAGCTTTCTCCAGAGAAAAAAGTGTCGCGGCCATTTGGTCCTACCATTACGATAAAAGCACTGGCACTTATCAGAAGTTTGACAAGATGGGCGATGACGGCTCAGGCATCATCGACGACAAGGGCTGGGATCCTTACTTTCAAGAGATTGTTGCTGATGCCATCTTGAATGAGATAACGATTCGCACCTTTGAGGGCAACAAAGAGCAATGGCTAATGGCCCTGCGGTTCCAGCCCAACTTAGACCAGCAACCTTCTGTCGTGTTAGCTCTTGTTACCGAATCTAGCTTTCGCGACTCCTTCGCTAACTCTACCCTATCCGATGCACTTCTAGTCAATGGCAATTCAGATATCATAATCAAACCAATTAAAGCCAACTACATTGAATCTTTACCTGATGTGCAGGCGGCAGTAGACAAAACCACTCAGGCGATCAAAGCCCCTGTGGGGACTAACAAATACGTTGACTCGAATGGCGGCAGTTGGTTGATCTCTTTAGCCAACGTCAACCTCGGCAACATGCGAGTGATTTCTTTGATACCAAAGTCAGTGGCCCTTGAAGCGATTCGGCTTTTGATAATCAAATCGGCGATTCTATTTGCAGTCGTGTTTTTTCTTACTATTGCATTGAGCGTTTGGGTCTCATCTCAATTCACTAGCCGAATCAACACGCTTTTTGAAGCCACCAAAAAAATTGCCAAAGGCGACTTCAATGTGCAGGTAGCCGTGCAATCTGAAGATGAGATCAGCGGTCTTGCCAAAGGCTTCAACTCAATGGCCGTAGAGATTAGGCGCTTACTCGATGAGACAGCTGAGAAGGCACGAATGGAGGCTGAGCTTAATACCGCCAAGCTTGTGCAATCGACGCTGTTTCCAGAAGACCAATTTGAAAACGACGAAATCAAAATCAGAGGTTTCTACGAGCCCGCCTCTGAGTGCGGTGGAGACTGGTGGTATTTTTCGCAGGTGGGTCACAAAACCTTCTTGTGGATAGGCGATGCTACAGGCCACGGTGTACCTGCGGCCCTCGTCACGGCTGCTGCTAAATCTGCTGCAAGCGTTCTCGAAAGTTTTCCTGACATACCTGTACACGACATCATGAAAATGATGAATCAAGCGATCTACGGCACCTCAAAAGGTCAGGTGCTCATGACATTCTTTCTTGGCTGCCTTGATAACGAAACCGGTGTGCTCACCTACTCATCTGCCTCGCATGACCCGCCCTATCTGTTAAGGAATTCGAAAAGGGGATCTATTAAAAAACGCGATGTTGTGCCTTTGATGGATGATTCTGGTCCTCGACTTGGAGAAAGCCCTGAGAGCCAGTACCACTCGATCGAAGTTCAAATCGAGGCTCAAGACAGAATCATATTTTACACCGATGGCGTTCCTGAACTTAAAAATAGCGAAGACAAGATGATGGGTGAGCGAAACTTCATTCGAACTCTTATTGCCTCATTTAACGAGAATCACGATCTCGACATTTCAATGTCTGACCTCTCTAACAGCATCGATAGACATCGAGAGTCTGCTGCTCTTGAAGACGATGTTACCTACTTCATGATGGAGTACAAAAAGGCAGGCTAGAGGCCTTCAATTCAGCACATCATTTCCCTTGACCTTTTGCCAGGTAAAAGCTCAATAAATACCTAAAATTGTTAATGAATTGACATTTTAATGTGCGCAACAGAAACTGGTGATGACGAGCTTGCAAGCCCACCACAAGGAGCACCACTCATCACTGCTTTGTCGAAGAGCCATCGCCAGCTCCATGCTGCACTCCTGATCTTTATAAGCCTGCTCTTTTGCTTTGGTGCCGTAGAAACTCATGCTCAAGAAACCGCAATAGCCAAAGATCAGAACTCGACACCTTCTCAGACCGACCTTGATGAATTTGGAGTGAATAAAAGAAAGAGGAGTCGCTCAAGGAGAGCCTCAACTGTGACTGAAGACACAGAAAAAATGGAAGACGACAAAGACATCGTGATGTCTGGTGCCAAAAACGAAAAGTCTATCAAGGTGAAGTGGTACCTCCCTGAAATTGGTCAAACCAAAAGAAAACGAAGAACACGTGTGATTATTCCGGGCAAAACAGAGCCTGGAGCTCGCCTCTTTGTAAACAGCAAAGCCATTATTGTTGTCTCGAAGGCTAAAAAGGTTGGTTATCTGCCGACCAAGAAGTCGATTGCGAAAAGACGAGTCGTTAAGGCCGACAAAAATGGTTTGTTTGCGCTTGAGCTTGACCTGCCAAACTACGATGTTCAACTCCCCATTGGGGTTGTGCCGCCAGGCGGTCGAAAAGTGACTCGGCGCTATCAACTCAACTTATCAGTTGAACGAGAGAGAGTCCGATACACCAACTTAAAAGTGGTTAGCAAATCCCCAGCCTACACAAAAAAGATTGGTCTGTGGTTTGGCACCGGCTTTAATTACCTACGCTACAACCAAACGAGCTCAACTATTGGCTCAGACCTTCTGTTTCAAACATTTAAAGGGCCATCGTACTTCGGCAAAGGTTGGCTTTGGTTATCTGAAACCTGGGACATTAGTGGCACTGCTAAAATGTCTCCTGGTAACACAAGCTCGTCTGACTCCATCACGGTAACCCAAGGGGACTACGAGTGGTATATCTTTGCCACTGAGGCCACCTACTACCCCGAGAATCTCAGATTTGAAATGTTTCAAAACTATAAGGCCCAGTTGGCTTTTCGTTTTGGTGTGCAGTACCATTTGGTACCATTCATTGCGAGGTCCGCCGATTCTCAGACCACTGCTGAGATCGTGCAAAATGAAATCACCATGGCCACTGCAGGCTTTAAGTTTTTGATTCGTGAACAATCTCGTCTGACTTACGAGATTTTTATGCGCTACCAATACCCTGTTTCATCAGGTGACGTTTTTGAAATCACCCCAAAGTTTGCTTTCGATGGCTCACTCGGAATCGTCTACGACTACGGCAAAAATTGGCGTGCGGGACTGTTCTGGTATGGTCAGTGGCACGAATACGATTTCGTGCACCGAGACGCCTACCGAGAGGCAAATGGCATAGAGCCTTTTGACATCGAGGGTTCGCAGAGCTTATTTTTCTCAAACATCGAAATCCGAGGAGGATACGAATTCAATTAGGAGACTATGAGCAAAACCTTCATCGTTGGTGACATTCACGGATGCTTTAATGAGCTCCAGGATCTTTTAAAGATTGCAGGCGTTTCTTTGAGCAGGCACCAGCTTCTTCTGGTGGGCGACCTTATTAACAAAGGTCCGCTTTCATTTCAGACTCTGAAGTGGGTTCGCGACAACAACATACGATCTGTGATCGGTAACCATGAACTGAGATTTCTCGAGGGCCAACGCTCAAGCAAATCTTTATCGCCGCAACTCAAAGAGCTTGCCGATCAAATGGGTGGCGATCTAGATGACTGGCTAAATTGGCTCGACAAACTCCCCAGCCACCTCGAGTTTAATGACTATCTTGTGGTTCACGGGGGGCTTGTGCCTGGGAAACACCCATCTGAAACAGACCGAAGGTATCTTTCAACCATTCGCACCTGGACAGGTAAACTTACGCCACAGTACTTTCCTGAAGCTCCACCATGGCATGACTTCTATCACGGCGACAAATTCGTCTACTACGGACATTTTGCAGGCCAAGGAGTACTTCGAACAAAAAATACACAATGCCTTGATTCCGGCTGTGTCTATGGCAAGTCACTATCTGGGATCTGGGTCGGATCAGATGAAGTTTTATCAACCCCCGCAAGGAAAACCTATTGTCAGATACGAGCATCGCAGAATTCTTTGAAATGATCCCAAAGTATTTGGGTATGATTCACATTGACCACTCACCAGCGGTCTATGCTTTCATAATGATTGTTTGCTTTGGCGTATTTGCACAGTGGATCGCTTGGAAAACCCGAATTCCCGCCATCGCCCTGTTGTGTCTAACGGGTATCATGCTAGGACCAATCACAGGAGTTCTTCACCCCGAAGAAACACTAGGTGAGTTTGTTGAGGTCATCGTTAAATTCGCCGTGGCCTTCATTCTCTTCGATGGAGGCCTTAACCTTAGACGATATGAGCTAAAAACTGCAGGTGAATTTGTAAAGCGCTTGGTTGTTTTTGGTTTGCCACTCTCATTCGTACTTGGCTCAATCGCAGGGCTCTACATCGGTGGGCTCTCTCCTGAAACAGCCATCGTACTGGGTGCGATTCTTGTTGTAACGGGCCCGACAGTTATCATCCCATTGATAAGGCAATCGAAACTCAACGAAGAAGCCGCCTCGATTCTCAAGTGGGAAGGCATTGTCAACGACCCTCTTGGGGCTCTGCTGGCAGTTATGTGTTTGGAGCTGTTTGTTGCCATCAGTTCCGGACAAGCCTTATCAGCAATGTTCGTAGACTTTGCTTTCGGAATCGCAATCGCCTCGGCCCTAGGGTTCTTCTTAGGCCTTATGATTCAATCACTCTTTAACAACCATATGATTCCTGAGTTCCTAAAGATACCCAGTATTTTTTGCGCAATTATTGTGAGCTTTGGAATCTCAAATATGGTGCAAAGTGAATCGGGGCTCTTGGCGGTAACAATTCTCGGCTACGTTATCGGAAACTCAGAGTTGCGTATCATAGATGAACTGCGACGCTTTAAGGAGCAGATTGCAGTCTTTTTGGTTTCGGCAGTTTTTATAATTCTCACCGCAAACCTCGACGCAAGCATTTTAGAAAAGATTAACTCGCGTACTCTTGCTCTGGTTTTGTGTTTTCTGTTTATTGTCAGACCTGTCTCAATTTTCATCTCAACAGCTGGCATAAGAGCGAAGTGGCAGCAAAAACTCCTTATTGGCTGGATCGCTCCTCGAGGAATTGTAGCAGCTTCAGTGGCAGGCCTCTTCGCGCCCGCACTACTTGAAGCCGGAGTCTCTGATGCGGATCTTCTCGTGCCTATCGTTTTCATGGTGATTTTTGCGACTATCATCTCGCATGGATTCACTCTTCACTCACTAGCAAAGGTCTTAAGACTCTCTAAGAGCCTCGACAAATCACGTATCATCATTGTTGGAGCAACTGATTTCTCGATGGAGCTGGCAAAAGTCTTAAAGAGTTTAAAGATACCTGTAACGATCTTTGAGAATTCTTGGTTTAGAATGCAGAGCGCTCGCAACCAAGGCCTTACCACCAAGTATCAAGAGATTTTGTCTGACACTATCGAAGAAGACATCGACTTCGCCAACTTTACCGAACTTATTGCGATGACCTCCAACGACTCCTATAACAGTTTCGTGTGCAGCAATTTTGCGCATATCTTGGGTGAGACAAATATCTATCAGCTAAACTCGCAGTCTCATGAGCGAGATGAGATTAGCTCGAAAAAGAAGGGTCGAATTCTCTTCAACCCCCCACTTCATTACAATGAGCTTGAGAGAAGATTGAAGATGGGCTGGAAGTTTGAGATCATGGAGGTCAATGACGGTAACGAAGTGACTCCTGTTAAAACTGACACTAGCTTCCCGGTGGCCTTAGTGCGAGACAAACACACTCTGCACATGTACACCAAAGACAGTTCTCCAAACAGAGAATCCGGTGATATTTTGATTTGGGTCAGGACTCAGAGCTAAAAGCTACTCTTGGCCACCAAATTTCTGAATAAACTGAGCAAACCTTTGATATCTTCGCTTTGACCTGGCGTCGGCCTCTTCTGCAAGCCTCAAGCAAAGCCCTAAAGCTGTTTCGCCGTCTGCTTTGCGAACATTCAGGTCAAGACCTCCGCCACTTGAGGCGATCTGAATAAAGCTCTGAACCACGGCCCACTGCTTTTCGATAAGAGCTACCATGAGAGGAGTGCCTCCAAATTCTGAGAGGTGATTCAGATCGGCCCCTTGGTCGATAAGCGAGCTGATTGCCTCCTGATCACCAACCTTCACGGCAGCGATAAGCTGTGAATTTAGCTCATCAACAGGAGCTGGCCCCTTAATCGCTAAAAAAGACTCTTGATACTCAGCTAGGTCGTCTAACGTAAGCGGTGCTCGGCAACCATCCGCAAGCTCTGTGAAGCGAGACCTGAGAGAAGTAAACTCATCGACTCCAGCGGCAAGTGGTAAGACTCGCATATTTGGCACCAGCTCGACTAACTCATCAAGCTGTGTGTTCAACTCTTGGTGCGACCCCTCATCGAGATGGCTTCGAAGTGAATCGGTGAAGACCTTGCCAAAATCTGCATCGACAGCCGACACCAAAGTCTGCTCAATATTGTTGAGAACTGGCTCCGGCAAGAGATCTACACACTCTCTCCACCTCTCTCCGTTTGCGACAACTAAGCGCTTGCTGGCCGATCTCTCAGCATAGAAAAATGCATCTTGCCCGTTATGGTCGAGCAAAGCGCTATCAGCGCCCAAATTTTTTAAGAACCTAATCGAATTCGGCTGTAGCCAGTCGGCAGCAATCATCAACAGCGTAACTTCCGAACTGTACTTCTCCGAATAGTCATGCCGAGCGTTGACGGTTTCAGGCGTCACTCTTTCTGCCAGCTCAAGTAAATCTTCTTCTCGACCTCTCCCCAGCAGGTGCTCTAGCTCCTGCACTTCGGTTTTCTCGAGCACAGTTCCACCCTCACCTAGACGAGTGCCGGTATTGACTGACTTGTGAAAACCACAGCCACAACACTCTATCATCAGCACAGCTGCAACAGAGCATTTCAGCATTAGAATCAAATCCACATTTTGGAATCCGTTCCTAAATGTCATCTAGTCCCCCACTTAAAACTGTTGACTCAAACCCAAACTGTAACTCTGACCCATACGAAACTCCTGCACCACAAAGCGGTCTTGCTTTAGCACCACACTCTGGTCTAACAGATTTCTCACGCGAAAATTGACATTGGTATTCTTAGCCAGAGTAAACCTTGTTACCAGGTCAAGTTGATGAATGGGTTGCTCAACGACATCAGGCAGCCCTTGGGTACCCACATCTACGATGCGCTCTCCAAAGGCATTGTAAAGTAAACCTGCTCTGGCCTTTTTGCCCTCCCAGAACAATTGAACATTCGCAATCCAAGGTGACAACCCTTGAAGAGGCCTGTCTGAACTCATAAAAGTTTCCGGCACATCATCAGAGAGCTCTATCTTAGAAAAGATCTGTGCGTAGTTTGCAGAGAGGGTCCAACCCTTCATGCCAATAAAACTTAAATTCTTAGAAAACTCGGCCTCGAGACCATAATTGCTCGCAGACTCTGCGTTTTGATAAGTTCGAGTCTGGTTCGAGCCTGGCTCGATAATCGATTCAATAGGCTTGTTAAACTCTTTAGCGAAGGCACCGATTGAGAAGCTCTCTTCTCTATTGAGATAGTACTCCCAGCGAGCATCCCAGTGCTTAATCACACTCGAGACCAAAAGGTTGTTACCATAAATCAACCGGCCTAAGTCTGGATCAAGAAAAGGAGCACTTGAGAGCTCACGAATGGAAGGCCTGTTTATTGTCTCAGAGTAGGCAATACGAATTTGCGCACGATCGGTCAAAAAGGCTGTAGCTGAGTACACAGGGAAGAAATCTTCTGTTCGATGCTCAGCCACAACAGGGTCTTCTGCTGTAGAAAGCAGATTAAATGTCGAAACCGTCTGTGAGGAGGTCTCATAACGACCGCCAACACTCACTCGAAATCTCTCTGTTACTGGCGTATCGACCATAGCATAGCCAGCCTGCACGAGTTGCTCACCTGTGTAGTCATCTGTACTGAGGGAGTTCTCTTCGGGCAAATAGCCATCCGGATTGATGTTTGGCGGCGCTGTTATGTCTTCAAGATCTTGACCTAGATCAATGCTATTACTCAACTGATTCAAAAAGTTAAAGCGCCTTGTATCAGACACCCGGGTCTTTGAAAGTCTGGCATAGCCAAACTTTAGCTGAGTGGCATTGTCAAAAATCTTGAACGGAACAACAAAGTCCAAACCAAGATCATCGGCCTTGTCAAAAAGCTCGGCATAGGTACGCGAGATACCATTGGTGTCTGAGTCTAATCTAAAGCCTCTTCCATCTTGAAAGTCTTCGTATACGTACTCGCGAGTGTCTGGTGAGTCTCTAAAGGCATTGCTCCATCCATACCGAACAAAAATGCCTGGCTTCACTTTGTCTTTGCCAACACCCTCGCCGAATTCTGCTCGAACCTTACCTTGTTGCGAGACCAATTGCCGTTCAACCCACTCAAGCAAATGAAACCGAGAAATCTCATCACCATCGGCTCCGGTGATGCCTTGACCAATCTGCCTCGTATCTTGAGTTTTACGAAGCACCATACCTGTGTAGCTCAACTCCAGATTGTCTCCATACTGAAGGCCTGTATCTAGCGTGCCCCCAGTGTTGATTTCTGATTGAGTTCTCTTGAAATTGATGGGGTTATCGAGAACCAAACGGTCTCCACCCTGAACAGAGTTTCGCATCTCAGCCCTATTGCTCACAGAGGGATCATACAAAAGCGAGGTTCTGTACCCGGCAGAGAGCTTGCCGCTTTTAAACATATCTCCCACAGAGAACGACAAAGAAGGTGGGATATCTTGGCCATTAGATCTGACAGCTCTTTCTTCATCTAAGTTGTAGATATTTGGAAAACTCCTCCCGATATCAGCAAGCTCTTCTTTACTGAAGCCGCGATCATCACCGGTGAAGCTCAAGAGTTTGCCGCCTCTCGTTGCTCGCTTCACCTTTTCGGGCAGTGCTCTCGTGCCATCATCAATACCCAGCCAATCTGTGCCGCCACCTTGGTAACTCAACAATCTGTCGTTGGCATCATTAAACCCAACGCTTGTTGAGAAAGATCCACCAAACCGCTCTGGCACACCCTTCGTCTTCAAGAGAATGCTCCCTCCACCGAAACTGCCGGGCAAATCGGGAGTGTAGCTCTTTTGAATGACCATGCCCTCAAGTATGCCCGCAGGAAACATATCAAGCGGCACAATGGGTCTTCCCGGATCAGGGCTTGGAAGAGTTCCACCATTCATAAGAGTGGCTGCATACCTCTCCCCTAAACCTCGTATGTAGATGTACTGCCCTTTAACCAGAGTCAGACCTGTGACCCGCCTCAGGCTTGAAGCCGCGTCTCCATCTCCAGCTTTAGAGATCTGCTCAGCACCAAGAACGTCGGCAACACTTGAAGACTTTCTTCTAATCTCCAGAAAAGCGGCGACAGACCCATCAAGACTCGGAGCCAAGATCACCAATTCTTGCAGCTTCAACCCGGCCTTGCTGAGCTCAATTCGAATATCTGTTTGCTCAGCTTCCAACTCAAGTGTTTGGCTGCTGTAGCGTTTCGCCACCAGAGAGATTCTTGGAGCTTTCTTAAATACAAGAGCTTCGAAACGACCCTCTTTGTCACTCACAAAGACTTCGGCTGAGCCAGGCACAAAAACACGAACACCTGATAGCGGCTTGCCGTTTGCTGCATCGACAATTTGTCCCGACACCTTACGCTGATCTTCTCTAGCCTTCACGTTGTCTGATTTTAATCTAATCTCTGGCTGCTCCAACTCATACTCAGCACTCAATCCATCAGCAAGCAAAGACAACATAAATTGTGTCGCCTCACCGCTGCCAACCGCAACCTTTGCAGCCCTTGTGTTGAGGCTTTGCCCCCGAAAACGAACCCAGTAATTTCCTTGCTCAAGACCAAAACTTGCTGAGCCAAACGAATCGGTTGTCTTATCTGAAAGAGCTACAATATCAGCATTCTCTTCTTCATCCTGATCAGAAGGTGCTGGCCTTCTATCGGCAACGTAAACCTTAACGCCCTCAAGAGGCTTTCCGCCCTTAAAGACAACAATATTAAGTCGACCTGGCTCAAGACCCTGTGCCGATGACTCGAACTTCAAAGTAAACAGACCCAGAAAAACTAAACTCATAAAGAATGCAAGGCTTCTTTTCATCACTCGCACTCCCAAGGTTTGTCTTCACACTCCCCAATTGTAGTCTGAAGGGCCACCACTTTCTCGAACAAGTCAGCATCGGTGATCTTAGCCAAAGTCTCTTTAGCCGGATTCAAACTGCCCATTTGGTACTGAGCAAATGCCAGAGCATAAACGAGATTTTGATCTTCAAACAAGCCAAGACGAGAAAGTGAGGGCTTCATAGAAAGAGCTCTAGCAAAGTTCTTTTGCCCTAAAGCTAGAGAAAACCTTTGGCGAAATTTTTTAGGCTGATCTTCAACTAGACCATTAAAGTACTCTGCACGGGCAAGTTTGCCCTGCTGCCTATAAAGCTCTGAGACGTCAGCGTAGTATTTTGTTTTTCTAACAGCTAACTTTTCAAACACTCGAGCTGCGGACAGCCTGTAGCCTTTTAGACTGTAAGTGTGAGCCAGTTCTACCGATAGCAATTCTGCAGAAGGGTACTTTAGAACTCCGAGCTCAAAAAACCAAAGAGCCCGATCCAGCATCTTGCTCCTTTTAAATAGGCCGCCAAGCTTGAGATAGCTCAGAGCCTGAAGATCAAAACCCTCGACGGCTCTCTTGCCTTCAACAAAGGCCTCGTTATTTAACCCCAACTCCAGCAAATAACTCACTTTTTGCATTTGAAAATTAGAGTCTGATTGAAATTTCAAGGCGGCCTCACTTAGCCTGTCCCAGGCCACCACTTTTTCACCTAGAGCCCAATGAGATGCCACAAGCAAAGACCAAGCTAAACTCCTAGAAAGCAATTCGGGCCTGCGCTCTACCTGCCCTAGGACTTCACTGTAATCATTAAGACTAAAGGCGCACTGAACGAGATACAGCCGCAGCGATAGCAGTTTTTTTGCCTTTTGCTTTTTCTCAATGTCTCGACTCTTTTTTACCGCTTTTATCGCAGCCTTAAATGAGTCTCTTGCCGCAGCAAACTCTTTATTATGAAATCGAACCAAGCCCCGGGTGGTGTTGTAGACAATGGTCTGTTGCTTCTTTTGATCTTTTGCCACTTTTTCTAACTCAGCGCCAGCACGCGCATAGTGACCATTACTGGCCAGCACTGATGCCAGCTTTAGGTAATCGATCTCATCTTGGGCTTGCGCATAACTAGACACACAAAACAGAAGAACCCCAACAGACAGCACACTCATGAAAAGGGCCAGTATGAGGCTCAGAATTTCTTTAAATTGTGTCGATCTCACTTCTAAACCTCCCCTCTTTGACAAATCAGTTCATGCTAAACTTTAGTTTTTGCTCCACCCAAACACTGACCGGCTGGCCTTGATACTTAGCCGGTGAAAACCCCCAACCCTTTACAGCCGCTAATACAACCTGATCAAAAACGCCTCGCGGTTGACTGTTTGAAATGCTGACTTTTTTGACTTTACCCTCTTTCGTGATCAAGATTTTAACTACTACAAACCCTTCTGTGCCCGCAGACCTCGCGCTATCTGGATACTCAATAGCAGCCTGATTGCGAATTTGAGGCATTTCATCAACAGTATCCTCAGTCATCACCGCATCTCCGTCACCAGCCAACAAAGAGTCAGACAGTGAACGCAATTGGTCTTCGAACATATCCAAACCGTAGGTGGCACCGGCTACATTTGTAGACAAATCAGGCGGCTTGATTTTCTTCTTTGCTTTCTTTGGTTTCGGCTTCTTTTTCAATTTTGGCTTTGGCTTGGGCTTTGGTTGGTTCTGCACTTCGAATTTCGCCACGCTCTTAGAGCCCTCTGACTTCAAAGTCTCAAGCGTGTTCAGAGTCAGCAAAAGGCCAAAGAATAAGACACTGCCAAGCACACAACCGAAGGCCGCCGATCGCCTTGCTGAAACCATAACTGTCTGCAGAGAGGAAGCCTTATGTTTCATTGTTCGTGGCTACCCCGACGTCATCTGCTCCCGCTAAACGGCAGTAATCAACAACCTCAATCAACTTCTCTGCTGAAACTGCCTTATCCGTGACAACCAAAACCGCTTTTTCTCCGCTCACCTGAAGCATCTGCCTAAGCTTGCCTTGAAGCGCCCAAATTCTTACTGCCTGCCCGTCAACGAACACATCTCCAGCTCTATCAATATAAACCCGAACAGATTTACTCGAAGAGGGCATCGCACTACTCGCCCCTGGCCTTTCAAGATCAAGCTGCATATCTTTAACGAAAGTCGTACTGACCATAAAGAAGATTAGCAAAATGAAAACCATATCAATCAACGGGGAGATATCGATCTGGTTGTCGGAATCAGATTTTTTACGTCTAAATTTCACCTCATACCCCTCTCTCTTTGTCACCTTCTCCAAGGGCCTTAATGTCGAGCCGACCACGATAGAACTGGATTGTCTGCTCAAAACACGCCTGCTTCGAGGCCAAATGCCTGCCCATCAACACGCCAGGTATGGCTACAGCTAAACCCATTTGAGTTGTAATCAAGGCCTGTGAGATTCCGCCAGCAATACCGCCCCCTTGACTAAATAGAGCCATTGACTCCATTGAGCGAAAAGTCACAATCATACCGCCAACAGTCCCCAACAAACCCATTAGTGGAGCCACGGCTACGATCGAGCCAACCAGACCTGAGCCAGTCTTTGACAGTTGCAAAAACTCGTTCATCATCACATCGAAAAGCTTAAGGTTCGATTCACTGTCGCCATCCAACCTCTTCCTCGCTTCAAACAACAGGTGCTCGAACAAAGTACCTGGCTCATGAGTCAATTGATATCTGTCTGGGTTTTCTGAGCTGTAGCCTTTTGGCAGCCTCAGCAAAGACCAGCGGTAGCCGAGCAGCGCCCAAAGCAAGACTGATAGTCCGACAATCGGCCAACCTATTGCTCCAGCACTTGAGATATAATCGACGACTGCCATCATTCTAAACGCGCTCGCTTTTCAAAATTGCAGAAGATGAGTCTTTTGCATTTGCAATTCTCAAGGCTGTGTTTTCGAGCTGACTTTGAATATTGCCTGCCCAGCCCGTCAAAAAATTACCCAACAAAAGAGAGGGTATCGCAACCACAAGACCAAGCTCTGTAGTCACCAAAGCCTCTGAAATGCCCCCAGATAACATCTTCGGATCACCCGTTCCGAACTGTGTGATGATATCGAAAGTGGAGATCATGCCAGTGACTGTCCCCAAAAGCCCCATCAAAGGAGCAACTGAGGCAAATACCAAAATCATCGTGCCAAATCGTTCAATCTTGATTTGCTCAAGGCCAATAACTTCAGAAAGAATGTCTTCTAATTGAGCTGCCGACTTTTCAAAATTGGCGACACTCGTCTTTAACAATCTGCCAACTGAGCCTTTACACTGACTCGCAATGTCTTCAGCGGCCTCGAACTCTCTCCTTTTGAGTAAAGCCTCAATTTGTGAAATGGCTTCTGTATTTTTACCAGCAAGACCTCTGAGACGGTAAGCCCTCAGGCCAACAATTGAGAGTGACAGTGCACCAAGAAATACAATAATCCATGCAATCGAGCCTCCGCTCTCAACAGTCTCAATGGCGGTTGGCGCCTTGGCCTCAACAAACTCTTTCGTTAGATCTTCGAAGATAAACAGACTTAGAAATTCAGACTTAGCGAGGGCGGCCTTTGAAACTTCTGACACCTCAACCTCAGGCCTTGCCTTTAGCAGACCATCTCCGGCCGGCATCAAAGCACCGCTGAAACCTTCAGCCTTACCATAGCTTGCTATCGCACCAATACGTGTGATCACACCGCTGGCCTTATCACCATTGGCTAAGAAGAAATCGCCGCTCTCTTCTGACACCTGCGACAACTTTTGAAGCTTTGCTTTTGCTTGAGAGTAGACTTGGCCAAGCTGATCGGCGAGAGCTGGGCCTTTTGAGTCGTTCTCTGCCTTCTTGAGCCCCACAGTTGTCTCTGCCTGCTCAAGCATTCCCTCAAGTTGAGAAAAGATCTGACCTTGATTTTCAGAACGCAACTGAACAGTCTCGAGTTGTGCTGCCAAACTCTCATTCTTTTGTGTGATCGAAACATACTGAGACCTAAGCTCAGCAAGCCTCGCTCGAGCCTTAACCAACCTCGTCTCATTTTTGCTTTCTAACGCTGACTTTTGATCTTGCAAAATCTTTTTCTGAGCTAGCAAGAAGGCGTACTCGCGCTTGTAAGCTGACATCAGGCCAGATTCAGAGCTCAGCCGGAGCTGTTTAATTTGCTGGTCTTCGGCTCTCGCTCCAAGGCCAACTAAAAGGGCACCCATCAAAAAAACTACCGAGAGCTTCATTACAACCTCCCTTTAAGCTGATTCGGAATCTGAAAATCACCTGTACGAATCTGCTTCTTTAAAGACTCAAACAAAAACGCCACCTGCTTCACTTCAGCAGCACTATCTAGTGGTCTAAACCCCCAGCCCTCTTCTTGCTTCTCAACGGTTCCGTACTCATCGTCTGAGCTCTTATAAAACAAGAACACGCTGCCAAGTTTTGCCACCTCGACAAGCTTCTGTTTGCCACCAACCTCAATAGTCTGACGAAAAACAGAGTTTTCACTCGCTGAACGCAACTCATCTTCAACGAAAGACCATAGACGAATGGCAGCTTTCACACTGGTCATTTCATCTCGCTCAACTCTTTTAACCAAAGTCTCGAGTTCAATTATTCGCTTTTCAGTCTGAAAGGGTATCGAGCTGTTTACGTAGTCTTTCATCTCAGTGATCGCTGAGATAACCACAGACTTCATCTGCTGATCCTCAAAGCCTTTATTGCTCAATTGGCTTTTGATCTCTTTCAGTTGGGCTCGAAGCTGGTCAGATCTTAACTGCTCGGCCTCTATTGATGATGCCAGCTCACCCTGCTGAACTTTTAGCGTTTGAATCCCCAGTTTGCCGTCTTCGCGAAGCTGTGTGACTTCAGAGTCTAGCTGCTCGACTTCACCTCGAATTTTAATAAGAGAACTTGATATTTGATCGAGCTCTGGGACGCTCGCGCAAACTTGAGACGCAACAAAGATTGCTCCAAATGCCGCCGCATAGGTGATTCCCCTAAACATAGTCTTCCTCCCCAAAACCTTTAAGAAACACAATGTGTGACTTAACCCCAACCTAACACCTCTGGGGCTCCAAGCAATTGCCTACAGCATCCCGACAGTTTTCAGACAGTTTCCTGACAAATCTCTAACTTTTGTTGGTTTACTTACAACAACTGACAACTTTTCAGACCCACCGCTTTGAAAAAAAAGAGCCTCATAATATGAGGCTCTTGTAATAAGAAACTTCCTTTTGGCTGGAATCAAAAATTACTTAACAGCGGTTGAGATCCACTTCTCACCGTTCGCATTTTCTGTCCAATCATTCACACCATCAAAGGCGCCAATGTAGTCTGCGAAATCAAAGAAGATATCGAAAGGTGGCTCGCCAGCACCAATAGCCGGTGAATCTGGGCCCAGCTGATGACCAACCAACATAGGGTCAGTAGCCATATTGCCAAAGCCGCCTTGAAACCAGCTTGTAATGTCGAAATCTTCTGTCTCAAAGTTCGTGGCGCAATCGACAATTGAGCTCTCAATAATAAGGCTTTCGCCGTCACCAGCCAGCTCCATAGTCTCAGCATCGTCTATGTCGAGGCATGACTTTTTAAAACCCTTCACTATCGTGTTATAGATCTTAGCCCCTGTACCTTCTCTCAAAAGAATGCCCTGACCTGTGGCCTCTCCGTCACCAGTGGCACCTAAAATGGTCATATTAGACAGAGTTGGCATTGAGCGAGGATAAGAGTTTCTCTTGTCATCGTTGTTGTCGGCTTCGATACCGTTGTTGGCGAAATCATTACACTGCTTGATCAACACAAACTGAGCCTTACCTTGCCAACCAAAAACCCAGTCTAGCGAGTCGTCTTTATTACAGGTCGACACAAGGTGCTTGGCGTTTACCGTACCACCGAAGAACTCAAAGCCATCATCAAAACCCATATGCACTTGCACATAGTTGACTTCAGTACCAGAACCCACACCTTGAAACGCGATACCGTTAAGTTCATCACCTTTAGTGACTTCATTGCCTGCGTATTCGACAACTACATACTCAAGAACACCAGAGCTATCTTCAGGATTGCCCCCACCATAAAGGCCAGAATCACCCTCACCTTTAAGTTCACAAAAACCTCTTGTTGGATCGTTTTGATCCTCAAGACCGCAGCCATTTACCGGTGCATTACCGCTAATTACAAGGCCACCCCAGTCGCCTCGAGATCTCTGACCAACTGGCTTCGAAGAGGTCATCACGATTGGCGCATTGGCCGTACCCTGAGCCACGATCTGTGAACCACGACGAATTAAGAGATAGTCTTTACCCGAATCACCAACTAACTTGGTTCCCGGCTGAATTAACAGAGTTGCGCTATTCTGGTTATCCCCAACTATGGCGACTTTTCCCGTTAAAACCCAAATGTGATCATTGGTTAGTGTGAGATCCGAAATGTATGGGCTCTTATTTAGCATACATGCCGGTTTATCAAAGTTTCTCTCCACTGGTGTTCCCACCTCAGAGCAATCTGTAGCAAAAGCTGGCGCTACTAAAGAAGCTGCCAACATTGCCCCTGCGACCTTCAAAAGTGCCATGAGTTTCCCTCCTCGATTCGTTAATGGGTCTAGCTACAAGATTTTTTTGGAGAAGGTCATTTCAGGATTGTGTTTGCTCAGCTGTGGATAAGATTCAGTAATTGGTAAGTTTACTGTGGAAAAGTATTTCCAAAACTCGTAAGCGCCCGACAACAGGTCTACGAAAAAATCTTCTTAAAACAATACTGAAACAAACCTGTATCAATCTTGACAGAGTCGAACATTTTCATCGCAGACAGATTCGGTGATTTTTTTTCCTTTTTAAACTTTTTCAACGAAATCACAATGCACCACCCTATAGATTTTCCCGAACGAAAGTCTGTGACATAATCTCCACGTCAAACCTGAGGAGACCAAATGGAATACCTTCACACCATGATTCGAGTGAAAGACTTAGATGCAAACCTTAACTTTTTTTGCAATCAGCTCGGCATGGTCGAAACCAGACGATATGAAAATGAAAGGGGTAGATTCACTCTTGTTTTTTTAGCGGCAGAAAGTGATGAAGCTCGAGCCAGTGAATCAAAAACACCATTGATCGAGCTGACCTACAACTGGCCCGACGATCATGGAGAGTCTGAAACCTACACCGTGGGCCGCGGTTTTGGTCACTTAGCCTACAGGGTCGATGACATCTACAAAAAGTGCGAAGAGCTGCAACAAGCAGGTGTCACAATCTTGAGACCACCAAGAGATGGGCACATGGCTTTTATTAAGTCACCTGAAGGCATCTCTATTGAATTGCTGCAAAAAGGTGACAGTCTTGAGCCAAAAGAGCCATGGGTAAGTATGACAAATACTGGAACTTGGTAACCGGGGTGATTTCTTCAAACTAAGGCCAAGACGGCGTTTAGGTTGAGAACACAGACTGAATAAGATTTAGATTGTAACAAATAATGAGGGGGCTCTATATGTTTAAATCAATTCTTGCGGTGGCTCTGACTGCACTTTCTTTTGGCGCAACTCAGGCATTTGCGGCGGCAACTGTTGTCGAGACTTATGAGTATAGCGAAATCTTCACTGCCATCGAGCAGGCTAAGCAAGAGTATGCGAATGAAGACATTCTTTTGGTATTTGATATCGACGACACACTATTAGTTATTGACCACTGCCTGAAAGAAGATGGCACTATGACCAAAGGCATTGAGAAGATGTACCTTTGCCCATCGTTTCACACAGAAGACATGCTCTCGACTCAGATTCAAAGCTACCAAGAGCAAGGCCTGCCAACCATGGCCCTCACCGCTCGCGGCAGAAATCTGATCCGTGTGGGGCAAAGAGAGTTGGCCAGAGTCCACGATGAAGACCGACCTATTTTTGATTTCGACGGCAAACCCTTTGATGAAGACCTATCGCGATTGCTAGTGCCTAAAACTCGCCGTTGCAACAAAGGTGAAGAGGCCCCTTGCCTCACCGGCGAAAAGAGCCGTGCACCCAAATTTGAAGACGGAGTTCTTTACGTAAGCGGTGCTCACAAAGGATTGTCTCTTCAGGCCTTTTTTAAAAAGATGAAAGTTAGCTATCCGAAGATTATCTTCATAGACGACAGAGACTACAACACGAGAAATATGAGAGACTCTTTCAAGAATGACCCAAACACCGATGTTGAGATTTTCTTATACTTAAGACATCGTGACTAATAAGGGGTTACTGAAGACCCACCGTTGATATCTGCGAAACTAAATTAGAGACTGCGGCAAGCTTTCAGGTCTATTTGTGATTGCTTGCTGCCAAGCTTCGTCTGCAATCCGTTCTCTAAAAACAGTCGGCTTCCAACGACAGCGCAGTTTTCATATACGGTTACCTTTTCGCCGCCCACTTCAACCGACCCACCATCTTGCAGGTAAAGTCGCCCCTTTACGCTAGCAAACTGCCTGCCGATTTGCGCAGACGAGTCGTCACCAACAAATACAGATTTTTGATTGGGCAGATGCAGAACACCGTCTAAGTAGGCATAGGCCCTGACGCTTTTAGCGGAATTCGAGCTTTCAGCCTTTTCGTTTGTAGGAGAAGCCAAAAGGTATGAGCCAATAGCTATCAACAAAAGGCCCGACAATAGAACTTCACTTGAACTCACTTTTAGCTTCACCCTGGCCTCCCGGCACAGACCCAGACTCTCAGTATGAGAAATCTTTTGGTCGTTTCTTGATCTTCACTTCACAGCCGTATGAGCAAGAGCAATGCCGTAACAGCAACGCCTGTTTTTGATAACTTAGGCAGCACAAGCGGCTTCACAAGATGAACATCTTTCACCTTTGCAAAGAACTTGTTTCCACTTGCTTGAACCAAAAACTGTAGTATATCTGAACACATAGAAGCTTTTGATAAGACTGATTAGAGAGCCTAATGGGCTGCATTTCATCCGATAGGCAAAAAATCTGGGGCCGCCAAGGCAATCGGAACCTAATTTCTCCGTTCTCTCATGTCATCAGACGAGCAAAGCTGAAGAGGACTCAGCCGAATTGCCTGAACCCTGAAGTTATGTCGAGATCTTTTACATCTACTTGCTCCAGAAGCAATACGAGCTGGTACGAGCTTTGTTAAAAAGAGTCTGTAGTTGGGTGAATGACTAAAGCCGAGAGGATGCCTTTGAAACATCTGTTTTCATTCCAACTGATTGCCTATCCCACTGCTATCGTTTTGATCTTTGCACTTGGGCCTACAGCTTTCGCCTGCGTCACTGCACCCAACATCTTGACATTAGACGCCGCTCAGTTCAACGACTCCACTACTATAGATCTCCAAAACAACTGCCAACATATTGTTAGAGTCATCACTGAGCTCCCATCACGTCACACAAGGCAGATTCGGGCTGATCAATCAGGATCTACACCACAGGTCTGCATCGATGGCTCAGTAGCTAGAGATGAAAACTCAGTTTCTGCGGACCGAGACCGAGCTGACAATTTGAGTGAACAGTTTGATCAAGCCCTAGCAGCACCTTTGCGGCAGGTTTGTCAGGGCGGCTCACCAGTTGATTGCGTGCCTCAAATGGGCGCGGCCGTAACTACAGGGCTAAGACAACTCTCTGAGGGAGCTTGCGCTGAAGGCAGGTGCGATGCCAGCGAAGCAATTAGAACTTGTGAGCAAGCACGGTTCGACACTCAAGCCTGCACGTCTTACTATCAAGAAGCTCAGCGAGTGGCCAACGAACTTCGCCCGCTGCTTGCCTCCCTTGACAACCTGCCAGGCGAAACCAGGCAGTCAAATGATAGCGTGTCGGGTGAAATTCTCGAGCTTTGTGCAAGCCTGTTTGGCCACAAACCTCAGGCTGCCCGAGCAACTTGTAGCTCATTTAGCTACAGGGAATTGATCAGAACGGTCGAACGCTACTCAAGTAGTGCACTTACACCAAACTGTAACGAAAACCCATTCAACTGCCTCACCTTCATATCAATCGAAAGACTGAATAGCTCTAGTGGATCAACAGCTGAAGCACGGATTGAGCAATGTGGTGCGAGCCTCCAGGCCCGCCGACAAAGTGTGCTCGACTTGCAGTCTGAGTTTCGTCAAGCCACTCGAGTGACGAGCTCCAACACCTATAGCTACTGTGGGGACATCCCCAATTTAGATGCGGCCACAGGCGTTCGGCCACTAGACATAACCAATGGGCAAGGCGAAACCGTCGGCAGGATCGTAATTGGTGAAGATGGTAGACGTTTTCAAATCGTCTCGAGAGATCCGCAGCAAGCAGCACTAAGTTTTAGCTTCGAGGGACTACAGAGAACCATTACGGCTCACGCGATCACCAACGGGCCAGTCGCAGGGCAAATGACCTCCCAACTCGATAATACCTGCAGCCGCAACTCACTCACAGCTGTGAGTACCGACATCACGGGAAGAAGCATCGCGACTGTTGTCGACAACAATAGCTGTGGTGGATCAATAGAGGCCAGAAATGAAGCCCTATTCGCAAACCCAGGCTTTCAGCTGAATGGTGTGGCGATTGATCAAGAAAACAGGTAACAGACAGCAGACGAGAAAGCAGAAGGTCTTCGACCCTAAAGGGTGCTCGTCTTTGACGACTTTAAGGATCAACAAAAACC